>CAIRZD010000406.1 GCA_903882965.1 uncultured Bacteroidota bacterium | reverse complement strand
GACTTTATACAGAAGGAAAAGCGCCTATCAGTTACTGAAAATAGCCCCTATCACTTGAAAACTAAAAACTTTTAATTTAACTTCGTAAAATCAAGAAACACTATCTAACAAAAAGTCCACTTTAGTTTGACTACATACAGACTGACATCGTTAGTTATAATTGCATGGCATCTTTTATGCCGGTTTTATAGGGCTTCCACCCCAGCTGGTATTGGATTGCAGGTTCTCTCCTTTCATTACAAGAGACAGTGCGTCTAAATTCACATTGTCTCCAATTTCACTATCGTAAAGTATTATTGCTCCAGAGCCTATACTACAGCGTTTACCGATCTTTATAGCACCTACTTTCATCACGCGGTCTTCAAACAAGTGTGTTTGTGGCCCGCAATCTTCATTTAACGCTGTATCATCACCTATATGCACCATGTCATACTCTGTAACATCCGTGGTGTTCATCCAAACCCGCTTACCGGTTTTTACACCCAGTACCCGCAGTATGATCGGTAGCCATGGTGTGCCCCTCATGAAGTCTAAAAGAAATGGTACTGCCAGGGCTTCATAGGTGGATGTAATAGCTTCACTACGCCATACTTTAGATGTCCACATAGGTTTTTGCTCAGGTTTGTACTGTCCAACAGTTACCCATTTTAAAGTTGCAGTTACAACAAAGGCCGGCAATCCCATGAAAAACAGGTAGTAAAAAGGTAATTGCAACGTGATCAGCCACCATGATTCATTTATTAAAAGATCGTGTGTATAGGCGATAAATAGAATACTGCATACAAGTATTACTGTCTCTGGTATAAGGATGCGGATAAACTCTACGATGCTGCGGGCAAGCACTTTGGCGGCCGTTGGGCGGGCTGTAAGTTCAGTTGCGAATGTGCGGCTTGCCTGGCGTCGGGGTAGAGCAATAGCCGGCGATCCAAACCAATCCTTAGCCCCTTCTTTTTCTAATTGCTCTGTACTTGGCGGTGTTGATAATACACCTATTAGCATTCGCCCGGGCAGGTGGTATCCTTGTGGTATAAGCGCGCTATTACCTACAAAACTATTGTTCCCTATAACCGTCTTATCTAAAATTAATTGCTGGCCTCTGATATCGGCCTCTCCTAATGTTACTGCATCTGCTACAAATGCTCCCTTGCCTATTTCCAGCAATGGGTGTGTAACACTGCTGGCTGTTGATATCTCTGTATTCTTACCCACCTTAGCTCCAAGCGCGCGAAAAAGCAGTGATATATATACAGTAGCGTAAATAGGGTGTAATACAATGAGGGATAAAGACATTAGCTGGTCTGCAAACCATTTACGCACATAGAACAAGCTGTAGATAGGATACTTACCGGGCTTTATACCTCTTTGTAACAGTCGGGTTAATATTACCGTTACAAGGGTAAATACAATTATATAACTTAATGCAAGTGATGGAGTAACTATAAGGTAACTGAAGTCATAGTCCGGGGTAGAGTTATCAAGGTTGTTAATAATAATGATGGTAGGCAATAAGGGTAGCAGCACCACAAATGGGAATACTAGCAGTGATATTGTAAATATTAATGAATACCTGCGGCGTTTCCAGTCCGATACAAAAAGCGGTTGCGGAAGGTCTTCGATTGGTTTCGTTTCTTTAAGTACAGCCGGGCTGCCTTGCCATATTTCACCGCCTTTTATGGTTTTGCCTTCCTGTAAGTAGCTCAGGTCCTGCAGTTCGCCCCACGCTTCAATAGTAGCTCCGCCAGCTATAATTGCATGGCTGCCTACATATGCATGATCGCCAAGGGTTATCCGCCGCAGTTTTAGTAAACCATCTTCTACGTAAGCGTTGTTTATAGTTACCTGGGAACTGATGCTTACATCGCTGCCAATGGTCACAAGGTCTTCTGCGCCAATGCTCACAGCCCCTAATTGAGCATCTTTGGCGATCTTTACGCCCATGTTTCGCAGGTAACCACAATAAAGAGGGGTGCCATTCAGAAATTGTGATGGCAGTAACCGCTGCATGGTTTTCACAAACCACCACCTGAAATAATAACTTCCCCATAACGGATAATCACCCTCCTTCATTTTGCCTATTACAAGCCATTTTATACATATGCACGAGGCGGCAAATAACGGAGGGATAAAACAAAAAAGGCACAGGGCGGCAGTAATTCCATATGAAATGTTCTTTGTTTCTTCAGCAACATAATAATAGCCCAGGTACGGGAAAAATATTTGCACCGCAAAGAGCCCGTATATCAGCAATAACGAAAAGGTTTGTGCCAGCCAGCAGAGCAGAAATCTTTTTTTCGGCACTTCATTATAAACGCGTTTGGCTTTTACTTCGGGTGCTGGTTTTGATTCCCAGAATGCAACAAGCTTATCCAAAGGCCGGATAAGATAAATGTCTTTAAGCGATGCCTGAGGTAAATTTCCTTCTTTTCTTAAGCGGGATACAAATGCGGCTGCCAGTAAAGAGTGGCCGCCAAGGTCTGTAAAAAAATCCTGCGAAAGGTCAATTGTCCTGTTCGGGAAAAATTTACGCAAAGCAGAAATTACACGTTCTCCAAGCGGGGCATCAAGGTCTATAATATCATTAGTTACAAAACTTGCGTTTTCCATCAGCATAGCCGGGGTAGGCAATGCTTTCCTGTTTATTTTCCCACTCGGCAATCGTGGCATTTCGGGCAGCTGCATGATCACGCTTGGTATCATATAGGCAGGCAGTACTTTAGCCAGCTCTTCCCGTATGCGCTGCTGGTTCATTTTTACAGGGTCGTCGCATACTATATACCCTGCAAGGTGATCTTGCCCGTTAATGTCTTTTTTTACAGCTACCGCAGCTGCGGTAATATCGCTTAGGTTACTTAACTGGTTTTCTATTTCTCCAAGTTCTATCCGGTACCCGCGTAGCTTTATTTGGTCGTCAAACCGTCCCTGGAAATCTATACTGCCATCCGGGTTAATGATAGCGGCATCTCCTGTTCTGTATAGTATAGTTCCCGGTAATGCGGATAAACCTTCCGGCTTGGCAACAAATTTTTGGGCAGTCAGTTCAGGCAGGTTTATATAACCTTTGCATACGCCTGCTCCTGTCACTATAAGTTCACCCCGCTCACCGACCGGTAACAGGTTTAAATTTTCATCTACTACGGCAAGGTTATAATTAGGCAATGGTATACCTATAGTTATCGGGTCTCCTGGTTTCAGCGCTATAAGCGTTGCGGTAACTGTTGTTTCCGTCGGGCCATAACTGTTATAAAAACGTCGCGATGGAATAGACCATCTCGATAGTACATGTGTAGTACACGCTTCCCCACCCGCATTCACTATGCGCAAAGATGATGATATATCATCTTCCATTACAGCAAGCAAGCTAGGTACTGCATGCAGCACGGTAATGCGTTGTTGTCTTAACACATCAGCCAGCTCATCTATTGATTTGGCTGTGGCGGCGTCAGCCACCCATAAGGTAGCCCCCGCAAAATAACTGATCCAGGTTTCTTCACACCACATATCAAATGATACTGAAAAACCCTGGTATACACGGTCATTGCTGGTTATCTCCAGCACCGTCTGCTCCGCCCTTATCAAATGGCATATCTGGCGGTGTGCTATAGGTATCCCTTTGGGTTTCCCGGTACTGCCGGAGGTATATAATACGTATGCCCAGTTATCAGGTTGCGCACCGGGCGTTATATTTATTGTATCACTTTTGGTTGGTTGTGCGGTAACAGAAAAAACCGGGCAGTCAAGATGCAGTGTATCAGGGCTGATGTAGCCTTTGGCCCCTACTTCCTTCAGTACCGTTTCCACACGTTCCGCCGGAATCTCATAGTCTAGCGGCACATAGGATGCGCCTGCTTTCACAATGCCCAACACCGCTACATGTAGTTCCAGCCCCCTCGGCCACCAAAGACCCACCGGATCACCCGGTATTATCCCATTTTGGTATAGTTGGGCAGCCATGGCATCACTCCACCGGTCCAGTTCGGCATAAGTAACTGACCGCTCCCCAAAAATAAGAGCCGTATTTGATGAGAATTTTTTCGCAGACATACGAAATAGGTCCGCAAGTGTTTCTTCATGCAAAAGGTCGGGGCGATTCGCTCCAAGAACGATACTGGGATTCATATTTACTGCTGCCGGAATAATTTATTTTAGCTGAAAAGTACAACAATTCTCATCCTGTTACACAATTTATTTTCTATATTCTGCCAATACTGTTTATGATCTTACTAATTTCATGCCTGCAATGTTTTTCATAATTTTTTTATTATTGTACACTTATTATTTAGTTATTTTATCCATCGCATCATTTATAGCTGAGAAACAATTATAAACTTTATGACACCTGAAAGGGAAGCCAGAATTAAAAGTGTTTTGAACCACCGGCAAAGTGGGTTGGTAGTAGTAATGGAAAATGTACACGACCCACATAACATCTCTGCTGTTATGCGCACCTGCGATGCTGTAGGCGTGCAAGACCTGTTTATCCTGATGACAGTAATGCCAAGGCACACTAAGTTTGGTAAAAACAGCTCCGCAAGCGCGGCTGGCTGGCTCACCATTCACCAGTATGACGAAACAAAAGCATGTATGGATGCTGTACGCGAGCGGTGCGATAAGATCTACGCCACTCACTTAGGGGTAAAATCACATTCACTTTATGAATTAGACCTCACACACCGTGTAGCCCTCGTATTCGGTAATGAGCATGCCGGGGTTACAGAAGACTGTCTGAAATACTGCGATGGTAATTTTATTATCCCACAGGTAGGCATGGTACAATCATTAAACATATCAGTTGCATGCGCCATCACTTTATACGAGGCATTTCGTCAAAGACGGCATGCCGGTTTTTATGATGGTGCACCTCAATTACCCGAAGGTGAGTGGAATGGATTGGCCGGGAAATGGGGATTATACGGCGATAGGGAATAAAACAAAACGCCCCGCAATTTGCAGGGCGTTTAAAGAATATCCTCCCTTTATGGAGATAGTGGGTTCTTAATTCCCCAAATAAGTCTTCAGCAACTGGCAACGGCTTGCGGTGCGCAATTTAGTTATTGCTTTGTCTTTTATCTGGCGCACACGCTCACGGGTAAGTGAGAATTTTTCGCCTATATCTTCCAGGCTCATTGGGTTAGCAACGCCAATACCGAAATATAATTTTATCACATCGCGCTGGCGGTCCGTAAGTGTACTCAGAGAACGCTCTATTTCACAACGCAGTGATTCGCCGTGATAAAGCTCTGCATCCGCAGCATCTGAATTCGGGTTTTCCAGTATATCCAGCAATGTATTGTCTTCGCTGTCCACAAACGGCGCATCTACAGACACGTGTCTTGCAGCTACGCCCAGTGTTGTTTCCACCTCTTCAGTTCCTATTTCCAAAAGCTCCGCAAGTTCTTCGGTCGATGGTTCACGCTCGTATTCCTGCTCCAGTTGAGAGTAGGCTTTACTTATTTTATTAGAGAGGCCCACTTTATTAAGTGGCAAACGTACTATACGAGATTGCTCGGCAAGCGCCTGCAATATAGACTGGCGTATCCACCACACAGCGTAGGAGATGAATTTAAAACCACGTGTCTCATCAAATCGTTGTGCAGCCTTTATCAGGCCCAGGTTGCCTTCGTTTATAAGATCGCTCAGCGATAGCCCTTGGTTCTGGTATTGTTTCGCAACAGATACTACGAAACGGAGATTGGCTTTTGTAAGTTTTTCAAGAGCACGTTGGTCTCCTTGTTTTATTCTGATCGCGAGTTGCACTTCTTCTTCCGGAGTGATCAGGTCTACCTTTCCTATCTCCTGTAGATATTTCTCGAGAGATTGGCTTTCACGATTCGTTATTGATTTCGTGATCTTTAACTGACGCATGGACATAGACGAAGAATTGAGTGGTTTTATAAATATATACGCGTAACTATATAGGAACCTTGATTTGATAGGAGTTTCACAAAACTAAGGCTCTTGGCATTCACTCCCAAAAAAAATTTATGATTGCATTAACAAGAATTCCTTATATGTACTGGTTTTCGTCATCTTTGTTTAATAAATATCTATCCAAATTGATAATAAAATTTTGATTGTAGCAGCATTTTTTTATTATTGCACCTAAACTAACAAAACAAGCGAATACTTCAGATGAATAAGAAGAAACTAATGTACTCATTAGAATTCCCGATACGATGCTCCCCAACCATATTATATGAGTTCTTATCTACACCGGTAGGGCTACAGGAGTGGTTTGCAGATAAAGTAGATCAGCGTGAAAATACTTACCTTTTTACCTGGAATGGCAATACAGACAGAGCTCTGATTCTTGAGCATCTTGATAATGAGTTTATTCGTTACCGTTGGGACTATCAGAACAAAGATGAATTTTTTGAATTCAGCATTGAGCAAAGCCCGGTAACCAATGAAACAATTCTAAGGGTTACGGATTTTGCCGATAAAATTGACCAAAAAGACCAGGAGCGCCTTTGGAATTCACAGGTCAGCGACCTCAAACACCGTATTGGCAGTTAATTAAACTGATTTTTGCCGGCTATTTCTATTTATTTAAAAGCTTGCTTCTTCACAGAGGCAGGCTTTTACATTCTAAAAAAAGGTTAATCTCACACCGCCGCTTCAGTAATAGCGGTTGTTTTGCGTAGGTTTGTAACTAAAACTATTTAAGTATTGATCAAGAAGCTAGATATTTTACTCATCCGGAGTTTTATAGGGCCTTTCATCGTTACTTTTTTCGTGTCTCTTTTTGTGTTGATGATGCAGTTTTTCTGGCTCTACATGGATGAGATGATCGGTAAAGGCATCAGCATATGGGTGCTTGTGCAGTTACTGGTTTATATGAGTACCACACTTGTGCCGCTGGCATTGCCACTCAGCGTGCTCCTCTCTTCAATAATGACTTTTGGCAACATGGGCGAAAATTTCGAACTCGTGGCTATCAAGTCTTCAGGCATTTCCTTACTGCGGTTTATGCGGCCATTGTTCCTTTTCATTATATTTCTTTCAGGGCTGGCCTTCCTTTTCAGTGATGATATAATACCCGTTGCCAATCTTAAAGCATTATCACTCCTCTATGATGTCCGCAATTCTAAGCCTACACTCAATATTCGCCCCGATCAGTTTAATAACGATATCCCGGGCTATTCCATTAGGGTAGGTAGCAAAGATAAAGAAGGCAATATCATACACGATGTCATCATTTACGACCAAACAAGCATGGTGGGCAATGATAAGGTGGTCATGGCTAAGACCGGCGAAATGATACCATCTGCTGACAAGCAGTCACTAATATTCAGGTTAAGGGATGGCTGGCAGTACCAGGAAGGTTATGAGCATAATGCCCATAACTTCACACAAACAAGGGCTCATTTTGCGAAGTACGATGTTGTGTTTGATCTCTCCGGGTTTAATTTTACCCGCAACAATGAGAACCTGTTTAAGAATGGCTACCAGATGGAAAATGTAATGCAGCTTTCTGAATCCATTGATAGCTTTAAACGTGATAAAGAAAGAACTGCCAGTAGCGTGGGGGCATATTTGGCACCTTATGTCACTTATGATAATAAAGGAAAAGAAGGGGCAATAGTCGAAAAAAATATAAAAAATAATAATTACGCTGTTCATAAATACGACTCATCTTTTTTACAACTGATCCCTGATTCGCTTAGAGGTACTGTTTTAACAACGGTGGTCAATAACATCCGCAGTTTTAAATCTTTGGCAGATATGAGTAGCCTCGATCGAAAACTAAAGATCGAGAACTTCCAGAAATATGATGTAGAGTGGCACCGCAAGTTCACATTGTCTTTCGCCTGCATCCTGCTATTTCTTATTGGTGCGCCTTTAGGAGCCATTATCAGAAAGGGAGGCCTCGGTATGCCGCTTGTAGTAGCAGTACTGTTTTTTATGACCTTTCATATTCTCAATATTACCGGGGAGAAACTCGCCAAGTCAGGCGCAGTAGTCCCCTGGATGGGCATGTGGATGTCCACAGTCATTTTACTCCCGGTGGCAGCATGGCTCATTAAAGCCGCACGAAACGATTCCCAGGTATTTACCAAAGAATGGTACACAAGGGTGTGGCGCCGTATCAAAAATAATTTACCGGTAAAAGATAAGTCTGTTGCGTAGAGCCGGCAAAATATCATACAACCCCTTTTTCTTTTTCCCGTTCCTGTTATGGGTTATAGCAGGCGGCATAATATTAGTAGCGTTCACGCGCCGTGATATTTTTCATGTAGTCAATACAAATTACAATGGTGTACTGGATAATCTGATGTATTATATCACCTGGCTTGGCGAGGGGGCCGTCATCATCACTGTACTGGCATTAGTCATGCTCATTCCCGCATATCGTAGCTGGTGGTATTTTTTCACAGCGCTGTTATGCAATCTCATCCCATTCTTTCTCCAGCAGATACTCAAATCATATTTCAATTTTCCCCGCCCTCATCTCTTATTCTATGATAAGCTATGGATGCATTACTTGCCCGATTGGCCCTATCTCCTCGAGCGTAGCTTCCCCTCCGGCCATAGCGAAGGCGCCTTTAGTTTTTTCTGTTTTCTTTCTTTATTATTGCCACCACGGTACAACAAATTGGGAATACTCTTTTTTCTTCTTGCGCTTACAGTCTGCTATTCCCGCCTCTATCTCGCAGCTCATTTCTTCGAAGATGTATATGCCGGCAGCATCATTGGCGCAGTAACCACCACGCTCATTTTTTCTTTTATGACAAGGTATAAAAAGCAGTAAGTTATTTTATTGCCAGCTTTGTTTGCATTGATGATTACACAGTATCGCATTTGCAACCGTTAGCCTATAGTACCTTTTTTCTGCCAATACAATTAAGTGCATGCACTATTTTAAAATTCACTGTATACTATTGTTAACACACAAAAATCAAACAGATGGCACTAAACACCACTTCGTAATAACTCCATTATTCCCTGCTCATCTTTGTTTTTAAAAGGTGCATGCACTTTTCCTGAAAAACTTAAATACCCCCTTATCTTTGTTTCTCAAAAAAGACGATCAACAAAATGAATGATTATTTCATATATAATAACGTTGCCAAAAATCAATACTATTAAAAT
>CAIRZD010000405.1 GCA_903882965.1 uncultured Bacteroidota bacterium | reverse complement strand
ATGAGTCTGGCCATGATTGGATTATGGACCTTGATCTTAATCATAATAACGGGTCAGGGGTAACATTCAACTTATCTACAAAAACATTTCCGTTTTTTGCCCACGTTTGCAATACTAATTATTAGTTTATATGCTGCTTATAAAGGACTCGACAAATATGAAAGCGGTGAGTTCGATGCTTTTTTTGTTTCTACTGCCTTCCTGATTTTCTCCGTTCTTTTCACTACCGGCTGGCTTGTTGGCTGGGGGTTTATCCGGTTAAGGTATTGGTCGGTGGCTATAGCGGCCGGGATGCTTAGTGGCTGTATCGGATTAATAGCAAAATCTAAAGCGGATACCGTTGTTGGGTTGCTCACTTCATTTACACCTGCCTTGCTGTATGCTGTTTACATTATTTTCACAGCTGAGCAGATATATAATTACAAAGACAAGTCGCAAAAATTCTGGTGGTTCCTCACCCGAAGGTTGGTGTTTTTCGGAATAATTGCAGCATTGCTGATTGCAAGTGTTATGTACCAGATGCGGAAAGAAATAAAAGCTACTGTTGCAAATTATGGCAGCGGAGGTAAGAATGGCAAAAATGATATGCTACGACAAAGACCTGACAGCACTTTTGATCTCAATGATTATACAAAGCTAGGCAGTTCTCTAAGCCGAAATAAAATGTTGCTTTTTTGCGCCCATATAGATAATTTTTTCCCAAACACAGATATTCCTAACCCCCTATACCTGACTGCGTTCTATTTTACAAAATTCGATACGCTTACAGAAACCTTTGAACGGGATTCTACAATTCCATTTAACGATCTTTTTGAACCGGATCCTTCTAAGCTCCCACTATTTTCTACTAAATCTGATTCCTCTGTGATCCGGAATAGCCTTGGCTCAAAACTGCGCCAAACAGTGGAAATAGAAGTGTATAGCAAAGCTTTGTCTCCCAGCACTTACCTTGCACCCAATGTAGGTTACTTCGTGCAGCCTATCACAATTGAGAAAGATTTCCGGGAAGAATTTAAATCAGCATTCCGGGCAAAGAGCTATGTATCGGCGCTCAACAGCGCCTATTTCGTTTACAACGTCCAAAATCCACAGATCAAAGCCTTTCAGGAAATGCGTTTCCAGGTACTCAGGCAAGTGCCCGATTACAAAGGTGTTGACTCAGGATTCATGAAGTATTACACCTACATGCCAAGTAGTGAAAAGTTTAAAATAATCAGTGACCTGGCCCATAAAATTACAGATACAGCCCATACACCTGTAGATAAAATACTGGCAATACGCAATTACTTCCTTTCAAAAGATGAAAATGGCGAGCGGCTATATAAATACACTGACAACCCCGGCATACCTGATTTACCAAATGCATCCAGGCTTATCTACTTTCTCAATGAGAACCATAAAGGGTATTGTGCTTATTATGCGGGAGCTACCTTGTTCATGCTGCGTTCACTGGGCATTCCATCCCGCATCGCGGTGGGTTTTCTGACAGAAGACCGAAGTGATAAAAACAAAGGTTGGTATTGGTATTATGCCAACCAGGCTCATGCGTGGGTACAAGTTTATTTCCCCGGTTATGGCTGGCTGGATTTTGACACAACCGTTGGCAATGATAATGAGAGCCGCCCTACACCACAACCTGATGGTACGCCACCTATGCAACCGCCCAAAGCATGGCTGGCAGCTGAAGGTGTTGTAGAAGATGTAGATACTTTGAAAAAGATCATGCGAATGTCTGTAAAGCAATTCGTATTTCATGATAAAGAATACAAACTCGTATCAGCGGTATCTGTAAGTATGGATATGAAGGTAGGGACCGTATTTAAGGATAGTATAGCCATACCCTTGCAAAAAATACAAAAAGGAGATGAGGGAACTGCTGTATCTTATGCCGAAGCCATGAAAAAAACAGAGGCTTTACCCAATGAAACCGGCCTTACAATAATCAAGAAATTACCTTCGCCAGCCCCCATAGATGAAGTATACCTGAAAAGAAAAGATTCGGAAAAACCAAAGGAAAAGCAACAGGTACCTACACAGGTAAAACCATTTTCTGTAAGAAAAGCGGCATGGATATTAGCGGCTATAGTGGGCGCATTTATTTTATTACTGCTTACGCTCCCGGAAATGATAATGATATACTTTATAACAAGGTATAAAAAAGCCAAAGCTGATGGTAATAAGCCTTATTGGGCATACCGGGCAGCTACTTATTACCTGCATATGGCCGGCATATTAAGAGGCTCTCGCACACCTATGCAATATGCACGAAATGTTGTAGACCCACAATTAGGCACTTCATTTACCGGGTTTATGAATATCTACCTGAAAAAGAAATATGCTAAACAAGCACTGACTGTTCCTGAACAACAATATGTAAATGGATTTTTAAAACCATTCCTGCAAACATCATATAAGAAGATAACATTCAGTAAACGATTGTTAGGGTTTTTAAACCCTATAAGAAGCCTCAGCTTTTTCATGACATCTGAAGAAGATGAAAAAGAAGTGTAAATTTGATCTTAAACCTAATTATTAGCAGTTGGAAAAAGATATTGAAAAACCAAAAGGCAATGAACGCCGGGTGAAACGCGCGGTACGTGTACTATGGATATCATTCATTTTGCTACTTGTCACTTTTATTACACTAATTATATGCATTGACAATGGCATGGTTGGCTATATGCCATCATTAGCTGAGCTTGAAAATCCCCAAAGCGCTATATCATCAGATGTATATGCTGCTGATGGCACATTGCTGGGACGCTATTATGTGCTGGACAGATCGAACAGTAAATTTTCTGACATATCGCCGAATGTAATAAATGCTTTGCTTGCTACTGAAGATAATCGCTTTTATGAGCATGCAGGTATTGACCCAATTGCCACATTGAGGGTTATATTCAGACTGGGTCGTGCAGGTGGAGGAAGTACGATTTCCCAACAATTAGCGAAAAACCTTTTTCCCCGTACAAGCCATAGCTTTCTGACATTGCCTTTTATGAAACTCAAAGAATGGGTACTGGCAGTAAAACTGGAACGAAACCTTACAAAAAATGAGATCATAACCATGTACCTTAATACGGTGCCTTTTGGCGATAATGTATACGGTATCAGAAATGCATCAATGACTTTTTTCTATAAAACGCCTGATAAAGTATCTATTGATGAGTCTGCAACACTCATAGGGATGCTGAAAGGAAATACAATTTTTAATCCGAGAAGCCATCCTAAAAAATCAAGAGAAAGACGAAATGTCGTTTTGGAGCAGATGTATAAGTATAACTACATCACACAACCACAAATGGATTCATTGAAAGCAGGAGACACCCATCTTGACTATCATAGAATAGATTATCATGATGGTCTTGCACCCTATTTCCGCCAAATAGTAGAGCAGCAAGTGAAGCAAATTTGCAAAGACATTAAAAGACCTGATGGCACCAATTATGATATATATAAGGACGGCCTTAAAATATGGACCACAATAGATGTGCGGATGCAGCGATATGCTGAAGAAGCAGTACAGGAGCATCTTTCAGAGTGGCAAAAAACTTTCTTAGGGCAATCGGGGTATCGGGATGGCAGCATTTGGTCTAAAAGCAACATCATCAGTATTCTTAATTCTACTATAAAATCTTGCGACCGATACCAGGGATATAAGAGCCTGGATATAAACGAAGCTAAGGCGATGCTGCTCATGAAAACCCCAATAAAGATGCGGGTTTTTGCCTGGAATAAAACGCATTATAAGGACACTGTAATGAGCCCTATTGATTCTATCAAGTACATGAAAGTATTTCTGCAAGCTGCAGTGATATCAATGGATCCGTTTACAGGAGAGGTAAAAGCCTGGGTGGGGGGTATTGACCATACCTTTTTCCAATTTGATCATGCGAACGTGAACACAAAAAGACAAGTTGGCTCAACAATAAAACCAATACTTTATTCTTTCGCCATTGATAATGGATTCTCCCCATGCGGCAATGTTTCTACAGCGGCGCAGGACTTCCCTAATATGACCCATCCGTATGATGCAGATTATGACCATTCCAAATGGGATGTGGAAGTACCAATGAAAAGAGCATTAGCACTTTCAATAAATAATGCAGCCTTATATGTATTGAAACAGGTGGGCATTGATGCGTTTGTGGACTTTGCACATAAGTGTGGCATTACAAGCCGTATGGACAAATATCCATCTGTGGCATTAGGCGTTTCAGATATTTCTCTATATGAAATGCTTGGTGCTTATAGTATGTTTCCTTCCGGCGGAATGAATACACAACCCTATTTTCTTAGCAGGATAGAAGATAAAAACGGCATGCTAATAAAAAATTTCGCCCCTGAGCAAAAAGAAATAATCAACCCCAATACGGCTTTTAAAATGATCAAGATGATGCGTGGGGTTGTAAATTTCGGTACAGGTGCACGCCTCAGATTCAAGTACAAGATCGAAAATGATGTAGCCGGCAAAACAGGGACAACCAGCAATCAGGCCGATGCATGGTTTATTGGTTATTGCCCGCAATTGATAACAGGGGTATGGGTGGGCTGCGATGACCGCGAGTTCAGATTCAGAAGTGAAAATTTAGGACAAGGTGCTGCTTCAGCATTACCAATATGGGCAATGTATATGAAACGGGTTTATGCTGATAAAAAACTTGGGATTGAACAGAGCCGTACATTTAAACAACCAAAAGGCTTTGATGATTGTGATTCGACAGATGTATATAGTTCCGAACCAAAAGGCAAAACGCCACCTCCACCGATTATTGACGAAGGTGCGGCCGGCGCTATTACTCCAGATAGCCAATAACTTAAGATTCGATTTAGAGAAAGTAACGTTCAGACACCTCATTTGAATTTGTTCGCTATCCTTGTTATTGGTGTTTTACCAGCAAATAAATCTTTCTACCAGACATATACATGTTGCGATATTACCATATCTTAACCCTCTTTGATCTTAAAACCCTCAATGTGGGAAAATAAGACGACCTTTGCATAAATCAAAAATGTAATTGTAAGTATGGGCCAGGAAACAATGGGTAAAAAGGAAAAAGAAAAGAAAAAACAAAAGATCAGAAGGGACAAGGAGGAAAAAAAAGAAGAGCGAAAATTAAATAACAATAAAGGTAAAGGACTTGATGCGATGATGGCGTATGTGGATGATGATGGTAATATCACATCAACGCCGCCAGACCCCAGAAAAAAGAAAATCATAAATGCAGATTCAATACAAATAGGAGTAGCTAAACGTGCCCCTGTGGATCCTGCTGATTTAATAAGGAGTGGCGTTGTTACTTTTTTCAACGAGGCTAAAGGATATGGATTTATTACAGATCTTAAAAGCCAGGATAGTGTTTTTGTGCATGTAAATCAATTATCAGAAACTATACAGGAAAAAGATAGAGTTACTTTTGAAGTGGAGATGGGGCCGAAAGGAGCCAATGCTGTGAATGTAAAGAAGGAAGTAAAACCAGCTAATATACCTGCTGCGCCAACTACACCTGCTGCACCTATCGCACCGGCTAGTTAAAGTATCACACAAATAAGATCCTCAAAATAAGCGATTATTCGTTGCTCTGATAAGATGCAATTTTCACATTAGCCGTTAACGATAGTTATATCTTAACGGCTAATGTTTTTTTAGATCTTAAATCCTTGAAATCATTATTTCTTTTTTGGACAAGTACTTATCCTCAAAGGCACGTAGAGCGGGCAAAAGGATATGAAACTGGTAAAGAGAAAAAGACCAGAAACTGCGATTAAAAATGTAGCAAAAAAACCATTTATTACGTTAGTAAAATATAATGCTGTTATTATACCTGCAACGATGATGCGTATAGTGCTGTCAACCTTACTCATGTTCTTGCTCATAATTCTGTCTGATTTAGTGTATAGTAAATATACGTGTACATACACTCATTTCAAAAAATATTTTTCTGAGGTATAGGGATCACTTAAGCAGGGATAATCAAAAATGATAATTTCTATACTAGATTGCGCTAAATAATCACGCAGAGGATACTTTTTTCTCAAATAGAGGTAAGTCCACTTCTCTTGATATTGACTTAGCAAGACCTCTACCCTCTGAACTAAATGGCCAGTAAAACAATGACTTTATCGTGTGATCCTTACGGATACTATTAATCGCCTCAATGGCAACTTTCTTTGCGAGGCCCTTCTGCCGGTACTCCGGCAATACTGATGCCGAACATAAGTAAATAGTATCGTAAGCTACACCAGGCTGAGTTTCTTCAAGCAACTGTTTTTCAGTTATAGTTCCATTTATAAATCGGTCCATAATTGATGTGCTGGTTGGTATGAGCAATATCCAAACCATTGGGCCATCATCGTTTGCAAGCTCAGAGAGTGTGGCAGGATGTATACTTTCCAGTTTCTCTCTTTCTTCCGGGGTGACGCTTATCTGATCCGGATCGTTCCTTGTATCAAAGAACTCTGTGACCAATTGTATCATTCGATTGAAATTATCCGGCATAATAATGATCTGGAGTAAACTAATAATGCTGATAGTTATTCACAACTGCTTTTCTTAAAAAGGCTCGTAAACCAGCGCCATATCTTTTTCATGAATTAATCTCTTCTATTTTAAAACCTGCTTTTTCTACAGCTTGTTTGATCTTATCAGGTGAATTATCATCAGTATCTAGGCTGAGTATCTTATCCGTGTTATCAGTATCAACACTCCAGCTTATGATACCGGATATATTATTGAGGTGTGGAGTTACTGATCTTTTACATGCGCCACAATTAATATTGGTTTTGAATTTCAGAGTTGTCATTTTTTTATTTTTAAATATTACAAAGGCATCACACCATATCACGCTTGGTACCTCGCGATAATATATTTTTTCTAAGTTTTATCAATGCAAAGTTACGATTAAACCAAGCACCTAAAATTGTAAATATATGTACCGGTGCTTCATAGGGTATTTTAGGACTAGAATAATTAATAAAAAGAGCGAAGCCGGGGCTTCGCTCTTTTTATTAATTATTCT
>CAIRZD010000404.1 GCA_903882965.1 uncultured Bacteroidota bacterium | reverse complement strand
CGGGGTTTTATTTTTTGGATGTGGATGTGGGGTAGATGGGATTTTTTTCTTATAATTGTATAAAGTTTAGAAAGATGCTTACCAAAAAAGAAGTGTTGGAATCGCTGGATTCGCTACCTCAAAAATTTGAAGCAGAAGAGGCCATTGAAAAAATAATTTTACTGGAAAAGATACATATTGGTTTAGAACAATCTAAATCAGGGAAAGTTGTTTCAACGGCTGATGCGAAATTAAGAATGAAAAAATGGTTGAAGTAAGCTTCACGGAACAGGCATTGTCTGATATCAATGACATTGCCGAATACATAGGGCATGACTCCACTCATTATGCATCTCTCCAGGTAGAAAAGTTTTTCAATAAAACAGATGTGCTCGCCAATTTCCCGTTAATAGGGCGAATTGTACCTGAACTTAACATGAAAAGTGTCAGGGAATTAATAGAAGGGAATTACCGTATCATATATAAGGTTGTAAATAAAAATAACATTCATATCCTTACAATTTACCACAGCAGAAGATTATTAAAACGTGCTGATGTAAAACGGATCATCAGGGGCAAAAACTAACATTAAACAAGCTGTACTGTACCATACCATTGATGTGTGGCACAGCTCATTAACCATTAGTAAGTGGGATAGTAGGGGTTATTTTTTCGGATGTGGGGTATTAACAGGATAACTGTATGATTTTTTATAATTTTATATAAACTGATTTTATGGGGTTTCTATGCCTTACATGTGCACGGTTAGTAGCTGATAATGCGACTCGATGCCCTCATTGCGGTCACGAATACATACCGCATGAGCCTACTATTTTTGTTGATAAGTCGAGGACATTAGTTGATTGCCCAGCATGTTCAGCAACAATAAATTTAATAAATGATGAAGTACACACAGGTACTAAGTGTTTTTGTGGTTATTCAATCCCTCCTATTTATATTAGAGCTCCGTTAACGAAAAAGAGGAAAATATTAAACATTGTATTTTTTCTGGTATTAATTCTCATTATTGGCATTTTAAATAGCAAGTATATTAACTATTTGATTCAACAATATGGCCAATGGAAAGTAGCTTCATACATGTGTCTTCCAATCATTATTTTAATAATTATAGTGACAAAGAAAGACAATAAAGCACAACTAACAGAACATGAATATTCTGAAAAAGCAAAGAAAATCCTGAACTACAGAGTTGATCCTGGCCAATGAGTCGGAATTCGCTACCTCAGAAATTTGAAGCAGAAGAGGCCATTGAGAAAATAATTTTACTGGAAAAGATACACATTGGTTTTGAACAATCTAAAGCAGGTAAAGTTGTTTCAGCGGATGATGCAAAATTAAGAATGAAAAAATGGTTAAAATAATCTAATACGGTATCATTAGTAAGATAAATGTGCCACACCTCAATGGTGTGGCACATCTGTTTTTAGCCTTTACTGAATGCGTTGAGGATATCGTACTTGGTGAGGATGCTGTACTGGCCGCTTTCGTCGCGGGTGAGGACGGCTCCGTTGTCTTTATTGATGTAGTGGGTGAGGCGTTCGAGGGCGGTGTCCAAATCCACTACCGGCAGCGGTTTATCCATTACATCACCAATGAGCTGGTCGCGCACATCGGTTTCTTCTATGAGTTTTTTGAAGAGGCTGGCCTGTGATATGCTACCGGTAAGCTCCAGCTCAAACATAACGGGTATCTGCTCGATGTCGTATTTTTTCATCAGTTCGAGGGCATCCGTTACTTTGCTGTTCTGGTCGATGGTTACGAGCCTACGGCGGCCGAGACCACCAATGAGATCGCGTACAGTGCTGACCTCGAGGAAACCCCGGTCGAGCATCCACTCATCATTGTATATCTTGCCTACATACCTGCTGCCATGATCGTGGAAGATAACGACTACGAGGTCATCTTTTTTGAGTTTGTCTTTGAGCTGGCGGAGGCCCGCTATCACTGAGCCTGCGGAGTAGCCAATGAAAATACCTTCTTCGCGGGTGATGCGGCGTGCCATGAGCGCACCATCTTTATCGGTAACTTTTTCGAAATGGTCTATAGCATCATGATCATAATTGAGGGGGAGAAAATCTTCTCCGAAACCTTCTGAAATATAGGGATGTACCTCGCCCATATCGAGCTCGCCGGTATCAAACCATTTCTTTAATAAACTTCCATAAGTATCTATGGCCCAAACTTGTATGTTGGGGTTCTTTTCTTTTAAATACTTGCCTGTACCTACTATTGTGCCTCCTGTGCCGGATGCGACTACAAGGTGCGTAACCTTACCTTCGGTTTGCTCCCAGATTTCGGGGCCGGTTTGCTCGTAGTGTGCCTGGCGGTTGGCGAGGTTATCGTATTGGTTTACATACCATGAGTTGGGTATTTCTTTCTGTAGGCGGCGGGCTACCTGGTAGTAGCTGCGTGGATCTTCAGGGTCTACGTTTGTGGGGCATACGATCACTTCGGCGCCATGGGCTTTCAGTATATCGGCCTTTTCTTTGCTTTGCTTATCGGTGGTGGCGAAAATGCAGCGGTAACCTTTGATGATTGCTGCAAGGGCAAGGCCCATGCCGGTATTGCCGCTGGTGCCTTCTATGATGGTGCCGCCGGGTTTTATCTTACCTTCTTTTTCGGCTACTTCGAGCATTTTGAGTGCCATACGGTCTTTGATACTGTTGCCGGGATTGAAGGTCTCGACTTTAGCGTATACCTTGCAGGGAAGGTCTGCGACTACTTTGTTGAGGCGTACCAATGGGGTGTTACCGATGGTTTGGAGGATATTATCGTAAACGCGCTGTGGCATGAGGTTAGATTTTAGAACTTGGCGCGAAGGTAATAATTTGTGGCGATGTATTGGGTGTTTAGGAATTTGCGATTGTTATGTAATGGAGATATTTTTATGTGTTTACGGGTAATGAAGTTTACAGTGGATTTAATGCGGATATTAAAATGTTGTAAAGATAATTTATAAATATTGTGATGTATAGACCTCTCCCCGGCCCTCTCCCCTTCGGCTTCGCTCAGGGTAGGCTTGGAGCGGGTGGGGTGGAATGAGCGCTGTGCCTGCATTGCTGATTTGGTGTACCATATTTTCAAAGAGCTTGTGTTTGTGGGTATGTAAATTTAGTGAGGATGGGTGAGGGTTGTTGGGAAGTGTATATACTTATTGTGTGGATTTCTGTTTTGAATGGGCGTGGTACTCATTTTACTTAGACCTTCTTCTCTTTACTTTTCTTTGCTTCGCCACTTCGGCAAGCTCAGTGCAGGCTACGAAAGAAACAAAAGAAAGGCGACTTTATTCCAAATGCTCCGCAGGAATAAAGATGCTCTACGCTGGGTGCGCAAAGCATCTATCACCTGAATGGCGCTGGCTTTTAACCCTGCCCGGTAATTCTGTTGTGCTTGATCAAGCGTGTGATGATTCTGTCATTCTTCATCGCCATCAATCGTAAGGTCGGACTAAAAAAGGCACCATCATGGGCTGGACTTCATAGCTTCTATCATCAAAAGACATGATTTGGGATATGATTTTATGGTGGTTGTTGATTCGTTAAATGGGCAATAGGTTAAATTGTTGATTGGGAGTGGGCGACTTCGGTGCGGGGAGTCCATGAAAAAGGAACCTCGCCCGGGCAGAGAGAAGGAAAATTTACATAAATCGTGAGATCGCTTCGTTCCTGCCAATGACATGTATAGTAAATATATGATAATCAATAGTTTGAAAAATGATAAAAATCACAAAATATTCTCGCTCGTCGAGTAGGTTGCACCCGCGATGGGGTGCGTGTGTTGAGGTTTTTTCCGGTTGCTACAAACAT
>CAIRZD010000403.1 GCA_903882965.1 uncultured Bacteroidota bacterium | reverse complement strand
GTAAAATTAAGCGTACTCGCTCTTTCAATGGGTCTTTTCGTTGCGTCTTGTAATAACAGTGGTAGTGGTAATGCTGCTAAAACAGATTCTACATCAACCAGCACAAGCAGCAGTACATCTGCTACACCAGCGCCTGCTGCTCCGGTAGATACAATGAATGCCGGCGCCGCGAAGCCAGCTGTTGATACAGCAAAGCCAGCTCCTGCTGCTGACAGCAAAATGGAAACCAAGACAACTAAGACAGTTGAAAAAACTAAAACCAAATAAGGTTTAGATGAATTAGTACATAAAGACGAGGGCCTCTTTTATAAGATGCCCTCGTCTTTTGTATAAATAAAAGCCTTAACTGATCTATTTGCTCAGGTCAATTGGTAAAGTGAGTTCTTTCCCGTCCCTGATCACAGTGACTTGAGTTTTATCGCCGGGGGCAAATTTGCCGAGCGCCTCCATATAGGTTTGCATACCGTTTATCTTGTTGCTGCCAAGTTTTGTGATAATATCTCCTTGTTTTAATCCTGCTTTCATAGCGGGCCTGTTATCAGATACCCCATCTACACGTACCCCACCTTCCTGGAATGTATAATCGGGCATAATACCGAGTGTTACTTTAAAGCGCCCACCGGATACTGTTGTTTGTTTCGTTACTATATATGCCGGTTTAATATTCTCCTTATCCATTTTGGTAACCGTCTTCTCAATATAGTTTATCACATCTGTTTCACCGGTATAGTTTACGATATCTGCTTTGTCGCTTGGTTTATGATAGTCTTTGTGAGTACCGGTAAAGAAGAATAATACGGGTATGCCTACATTGTAAAAGCTTGTATGGTCTGATGGGCCTACACCTGAGCTATCGAGTGTGAGTTTAAAATCATCTTTGCCCATTATTACAATTTCACCCCAGGCAGGTGAGGTGCCAACACCACCAAGTGTAAGCGAGCGTGTACTGTCATTGAGCCTGCCTACCATGTCCATGTTGATCATATAGGCAATTTGTGTGCTATCGATGTGCTGGTCTTTTACAAATAATTTGGAGCCATACAAGCCCAGTTCTTCGCCGGAGAAATTGATGAAGAGGTAATTGTAATTGTGTAGTTTTTTATTTCCTTTAACCCATTTTGCCATTGTCAGCAGTGCAGCGGTGCCGCTTGCATTATCATCGGCGCCATGATGTATCTGATGTTCTTTTACGGCATTTGCCAGCAGGCTGTTCTCATCCTCACCATAACCGAGGTGGTCGTAATGTGCGCCAAGCACTACTGTATAAGGGGCTTTGTTATCAATATAAGCAGCAATGTTAGTGCCGGTGCGCTCTGCTTTATTAATTGAGATATTGAATTCTATAGGTAGCCCACCCTTTGTGCCTATTGATGGGTCAGACTGTTTTACATACTTCTGATATGCGTTGCCGGTTAAGAAAACCACCGGGATATCCAGTTGATCAAACTCCGAATGTTTATTAAATGACGGTTCCCATTTACTCCCGTAACTATCAAAAAATATGACACCTGATGCACCTTGTTTTGCTGCCTCCTGCGCGCGGTTAAACATAAATTTCTCTGCTTCAAAATGCGCGTCACTTGCCTGGTCCTGGTCTGTGTACAAAGGTATGAGCCAGATATTACCTTGTTCCATAACATCAGGAAGTATCTCGCTGGTTACATGTTTGTTTGCACTGAATGGTAAAGGGAATGCATCTTCATTCATCACCAGTTGTATATTGTTGATGCGTATCTGGGAAGCTCCTGAAATTTCCTTGCCATATACAAAATGAAACGGGTAACGATATTGATTTTTATACGGGCCAATCTCATCTTCTTTATACCGCTTCTCTATATAATCAGCCGCCTTGCGTTCGCCTTCAGTGCTTGTTCTGCGGCCTTCGAGTTCATCAGATGCGAGGTATGTTACATCAACCTGGAGTTGTTTTGCGACTTTTCGTGATGCCTTCTTTTGTGAATATACAACAGGTTGAAAAGCAATCAATCCTGAAACGAATAGTATGAAAATACGTGTGCCCATAATAGTATTTGCAACAAATATACGCATAGAATGGATAGCAGAATAACTATGCAGGGGCGTGAAAGATGAATAGTCGCAGCGGATGAATGTTATTACTCAATAATTAGCCATATTATTTTTCTTATTGACTTTTCCTAATCGCAAAACCATTTCTACAGGCTGCTCGTATAATAAGTGTACAGTTTTTAGAATTTTCATTGTTTAATACTTAAATCACGATGTATGCGAAAAATTAACTACTTCAAAAGACTAAGGCTATTACCGGTCTTTTTGGGAGCAATGGCGCTTGGCACCTCGACTTATGCCTCCAGCCACAGAGAAGCCCCACTCATTTCAAATGACCCGCAGGCGGATAACACAGATCTGTATGTATTCCGAAGCCCTGATGATACCAATACGGTGACCATCATAGCGAATTATATACCGTTTGAATCACCGGAAGGCGGCCCCAACTACTACACCTTTGGTACAAATGTGCGGTATGAGATCCACATCAAAAACCAAACGGGTACAACAACAGACGATATCACTTACCGGTTTACGTTTTTCCAGACTAACCAGGATACAACTACTTTTTTCAACATCAGGCTTGGTAAGCAAAACCTGAAGATGACTTATATGTGCGAGAAGAGTGTAGGTGGCGGTGCATTCACTACTATCTATTCCGGTGGCGTTGTGCCTCCGCCCAATATAGGGCCACGCTCTATAGAGAACACTACAGTGGGGCTTAGTGCTCCGAGCTATCTTAGCTTAATGACAGCAGCTATTGGAACTGCAACATCAGGCGAGCAGGTGTTTTGCGGGCCGGTAGATGATCCGTTCTTTGTGGACCTTGGCGGTGCTTTTGACCTTGGTAATTTTCGTCCGTTTGGACTGAGTACAGCTAATCCACCAAAGGATGGCCTTGCTCGTTTTAATTGCCATACGATAGCCATTAAAGTGCCTATCAGTATGCTACAGGCCACCGGGCTAAGCGTATCTTCTGCTACAAGTATACTTGATAGCAGGTTCGTAATAGGCGTATGGGCATCTGCCAGCCGTCCACAGATCAAGACGATAGCTACAGGCGATACAGCAGTGTATACAGGTGCATGGGTACAGGTATCGCGCATAGGTATGCCGCTTACTAATGAAGTGATCATACCGGTTGGGATGAAAGATTACTGGAATTCGCAGAACCCTGCTAACGACGCTCAGTTTGCAAAATACTTTGACAATCCTGAGCTGGCGCTGTACATGGACAATTCTGCATTCGGAAGTGCAGTGCCTGCTTTGAACGCGTTGCGTATACAATCTCATTCACTCCAGGCATTTGATTTCAGGAATACACATAAAGGTCTATGGGCGTTAAAAGGTACTGCTGCTGTTGCGGGTACTGCGTTGGATAATGCGGTTTTCGGTAACATATTGCTGCCTGACTCCATGAGCCCGAGGGCTGTGGATATATTGCCTATATTCTTTACCGGGGTGCCTAACCTGGCCCCATACCAGCTTGCCACAGGTAAGCCTGTAGGTAATCCGCTGGCGCATGGCAAACCATTCATTAATAACTTCCTGCCAACACTGGGAGATATGCTGCGATTGAATATGGCGGTACCGGTAACACCACGCACTGATCCTCACTTCAGCTCAGAGGGTATTATTATGGCTGCAGTATTAGGACTTACCAATGCAGCATATAATACGGACACTTTACTGCAATTTATTCCTAACATGGATGGCTTTCCTAATGGGCGCAGGCTTGAAGATGATGTAACTACCATTGAGTTACAAGCTGTTGGTGGCGTGGCGTTAGCGGCTATCGGATTATGGTATGATGACTATATAGTGGGCACAAGCACAACACCGGTTACTACTGACCTTGGCAATGTACTTGGATTTAATGCAGGTATCACGCATAACGATACCACATTCCAGGCTTCATTCCCATATGTGCAGCAACCGTGGAGAGGATATGATCATACATTACAGGCCAGGTTTTAATCTCATTCCATAAAAACAAAAACAACGATTATGAAAAATATTATAAACAAATTTTTTGTGGCAGTGCTCATATGCATATTGCCGCAGATACAGGCGACAGCTTCTTCGCATAGAGAGGCGCCACTTATATCAAATGATCCGCTGGCTGACAATACCGATCTTTATGTATTCAGAAGCCCATGCGATACGAACAACATCGTGATCATAGCCAACTATATACCTTTTGAACATCCTGCGGGCGGCCCAAACTGGTATAACTTCGGACAGAATATCCGGTATGAGATTCACATAAAGAATAAGACATCTACCTCGGGTGATGATATTACTTATCGTTTCACATTTACACAGGTAAACCAGGATACGACCACGTTTTTCAACATCCGTCTCGGTAAGCAAAATATCAAGGATAACTATGTTTGCGAACGTAGCCTCGATGGCGGTGTTACATGGACCACAATATTAACAAATGGTGTTGTGCCGCCGCCAAATATAGGACCACGTTCTATACAAAGCAGTGTGGGTTTAGGCGCGGCATCATATGATGCTTTGATGACAGCAGCGGTTACTACAGCAACTACAGGAGAAAAATTGTTTGCAGGACCGGTTGATGATCCATTCTTTGTAGACCTAGGCGGTGCATTTGATGTAGGCGGCTTCCGCACAGGAGGCCGTGATGGGCTGGCAAAATTCAATTGCCATTCAATCGTTATGGAGATACCTATTTCTACCTTGCAAAAATCAGGTCTTACTACTGCCTTTGCTACAAGTATCCTTGACCCGAATTTTGTAATAGGCGTATGGGCTTCTGCAAGCAGGCAGTCTATCACTACACTCAGCACCACAGGTGGCCAGCCAGCTACATCAGGAGCATGGGTACAAATATCGCGTATAGGTATGCCACTGACCAATGAAGTAGTAATACCAATTGGTTCTAAAGACAAATGGAACGGCGCTAACCCATATACAGATGATGCTGCGTATGAGCCATTTTTTGAAAATCCTGAATTAGCATTATATATGGACAATTCAGCATTTGGAGGTGCAGTTCCTGGCCTTGCTGCTTTGCGGATACAAACCAATTCGCTGGGTTCTTTTGATTTCAGGAATACACATACAGGCTTATTTCCGGTAAAAGGAACACCCGGAACTATAGGTACAGCAATGGATGTAGCATTATATGGCAATTTCCTTTTGCCGGATAATCATAGCCCGCGCGCAGTGGATCTGCTGCCGATATTTTATACCGGTGTGCCAAACCTGAATCCATATCAATTGGCTACAGGGAAGACTACAAACAATCCACTTACTCCGGGCAAACCTTTTATCAACAACTTTTTGCCTACATTTTGTGATATGATCCGCTTGAACATGGCTGTGCCGGTAACATCACGTACCGATCCTAATTTCAGCTCACTGGGATTGATCAGCGCTGCCGTACTTGGGCTCACAAATGCTACATACAACACTTCAACTGCTTTACAATTCATACCAAACATGGATGGTTTCCCTAATGGCCGCAGGCTGGAGGATGATGTTACAACCATAGAGTTGCAGGCAGTTTCCGGTGTAGTGCTGGCAGCTATCGGTTTATGGTATGATGATTATGCAGGCACAGGCAGCCCGGTAACCACAGATCTTACAAATGTGCTGGGCTTTAATGCAGGTATTACGCATAATGACACTACATTCAAAGCTTGTTTCCCTTATGTACAGGATCCATGGCCCGGCTTTACAGGCGCTGAATATACTGGCCCTATAAGCACGGAAACAGAAGGTATAGCCCAGTTGCCATTAAACACTCCTGTGTTTGTAATGAACGCATTTCCTAATCCGTTCAGCTCACAGATTTCGTTTAAGTATCTGCTGGACGTTGCCGGTAAGGTAAGCATAGAGGTAATGGATATTAACGGAAGGGTGGTAAATGTGATTAATGACGGCTATAAAACGCCCGGTAATTACACAGACCAGATGAGTACAAACAACCTGCCCGCAGGTAATTACATTGCTGTATTATTAATTAATGACCAGAAAATTCAAACAATAAAGATGGTTAAGGCTAATTAATTAGCCGGTTTTGTAAATGCAGAGCGGTAGGGTGGTCCCCTACCGCTTTTTTTTGTTATCAGATTGTTTTAAAAAAAACATCTTTCCGGAAATCAATATCTGCACATAGCTCGTATATGATAGTACAAAACCAACCAAACATGAGAAAGACAACACTTTTACTACTAATGTTATTGCTCTGCAGCAGTAGCATTTTTATGACTTCCTGCTCAGACAGGAAAGACCAGCTACCCGCCTTATTGGAAAGAAAAAAAATAATGGGCCCGGATGAGGAAAAGAGCACTATAACAACCACCTACAACAAAGCGGTGGAAGCCCTTAAAAAAGACCCTAACGACCTGAAGCAATACATTACCCTTGCCTCTGTTTTCATTTCTGAAGGCCGTATTACGGGTAATAATTCATACTACAGTAATGCTGCAATACAGATGCTGGATAAAGTAACAGATAAAACAACCGGTAACATGGACCTTGTGTTCCAGTCACTGAGCCTGAGGTCTTCCATACTATTGAATATGCACCAGTTTAAGGATGCGTTGGCATGCGCACAAAAAGGCGCTGCGTTAAACAGTATGAATGCAGGTATATTCGGCGCTCTGGTTGATGCAAATGTGGAAATGGGTAATTATGATGAAGCTGTAAAAGATTGCGACAAAATGATGAGCATCAGGCCTGACCTGCGCTCATACTCACGTGCATCATACCTGAGGCAAATATACGGGCAGAATGCGGGCGCCATCGGTGCTATGAAAATGGCCGTTGATGCAGGCCTGCCCGGGCAGGAAAACACAGAATGGGCAAGAACTAACCTTGCAGACCTGTATCTGAATACAGGTAATTTAGATAGTGCCGCACTACTATACCGTTCATCACTTGTTTACAGACCGGATTATCCGTTTGCACTTATTGGTAT
>CAIRZD010000402.1 GCA_903882965.1 uncultured Bacteroidota bacterium | reverse complement strand
TGGGTGTGGTGCAAGGAACTAATATGTATGTTACGGGAACAAGCCCAATCACTACTTCCGGAACGTTTACGTTTACACCAAGCCAAAATCCAGTAGACAGCAGCGTGACATTTGCAAGCCAGACACTAACTACAGACGTGTTACCTGCTTCTGGATCGGGTAAATTATTCAGTACTAACCAAACGGGGACAGAACAGCCACAATGGAATCCTTCAGTAGTTACTCCTTATTTAATGCAGGGGGCTTTATCTGACCATCAATTCAGCAAATTATACCCCAACCTTGGCGGGACGCAATTAGTTGCAGATGGACCTGATTTTCTTTATAATGATGGAAATAGTAACTTATTCCCTGCAATCGGAGCTACTGCTTTAGTTAATGCTGTTTATGATGCCACTAATAGACTACCTAATGTTTTTAATGAATCTACAACATCATCCGCACTAGCTAACTCTTCGGCGGGATGGTACTACGCATCCACTTCAAAAAGTAATGGTGTATTTATTCAAAATACAAATTATTATGGCGGGGCTATCTTAACAATTACTTTCGGTCTAAGTTCATACTTTTCTACGCAGAGATTATTTATAGGTTATGACACATCTAATAATTTGCAGCCATCAGCAACAACAGATCCATCCGCTATTTTAAATAGTGTTGGGTTAAGTAAAGATGTTGGCGATGCAACACTACAATTTATCACCAATGGTAGAAGTGGGACGGCTACGAAGGTAAATACGGGCGTTACACCTACTACGGGAAATGAGTATCGTTTAACAATAACAATAAATCCGAATCCTGCAACAAATGGAATTTACATGACGTTAGAAACACTTACTAAATCGGCGTTGCCTACAAAAGTGAGTAGTGGTAAGTTGACATCAAACATTCCTGTTAATGGGGTTGCGTTACAACCTGTTATTTGGGCTAATACAGGCTCAGGAACTTCAGCAGTAGTATTAAATTTCATTTTAATGACACAGGAACGGTTATAGAATCGTTGTCCAGGCATCGAACATAATTAAACTTCGTGGCGATAGCGCCGTTCAACTAAGAATAAAATTTGACAATTCTCTTAAAACTCATAAATAAATGGCAACCACTGAAATTACTAATTGTGACGATTGTCCACTTTGGAACGCCGATAGAGATTGGTGTCAACATCCCGATTGCCCCCTAAGTGAATTTTGGAAATCACCCACGAAAAATGAATATTTTGCGGGCTGCCCATTAAAAAAAGAATCTTTAAGAATTAACCTTATTGAAAATAATAAAGATGCCCAATAACGAACCAGCCGCACAAGAGTGCGACGCAACGATGCTAAATTTTATTCTTAACTCTGAAACAAAAAATTAAAACACACAACCAATTATGTCTAAAACAAAAACGCAACAACAAACACTCCCCTTCGCTATAGAAGGAAATTTAGCGAACAGAGGCGCCATCCGTGAAATATCAAAGAACGCTGACTACATGCGCAAAGTAGATATTTCTCTCGTTCGCATCCGGCCAGATAATTTCAATGCCAGGATCAAGCCAATAGGTATGTCCGAAGAGACATGGAACCTCGTTCTATTAATACCGGACTTAGCAGACAAAATATGGGCTAACAACGGCCCTGCAGACTCAATTTTGGGCGATTTCCACACAGACGGGTATTTCTACCAAACAAACGGCGAGCGGAGAATTAGGGCGATTAGGCACCTGATTAAAACCGGAAGAGAAATATATCCGGATGGCAATCCCGTATCTGAT
Source organism: uncultured Bacteroidota bacterium (assembly GCA_903882965.1). Taxonomy (GTDB): domain Bacteria; phylum Bacteroidota; class Bacteroidia; order Chitinophagales; family Chitinophagaceae; genus Nemorincola. The sequence continues at coordinate 955 of CAIRZD010000402.1, read as the reverse complement.
GTTTTAGTAATCCTAAACCCTCCGGGCACCACCGATCTGGAAAGAAAGAAGAAAATGTACGCCACCAATGACAACCTGCCATTTACACCCATGCAGAAGGCTCACTACTTCGCTTCTTTCAAGGCAGAACCCTACAATTTCACCCATGAGCAAATAGCTGAAGAATTTAAAGTATCCAGGCAAACTATTGACAATTACGTGTTAGCTACAACCCTACCAGCAGACGTACAGGATAAAATAGATAGTGGAGAAGTGAAGATATCCAATGCACTTGAAGAACTTCGTGCCGGTAAAAAGAAAAATAATCACGATGTTGAACTTTTATCTCCCGGCCAGGAATACCACAAATCCGAAGATGAAAAAGAAAAAGAAAAACTCCGTGGCGACGAAGAGGAATTTGATCAGCAAGATAACTCTATTACTTCTGCCGGCAGTAAGGGTGGTCCTAAAGAAGGTGGTAGTGGTGCTATTGTAGTGGGTAAGGATAGTATCTATATGAATGAACAGAAGAAGGCTCTATGGAAACAAACCCTTAACCGTATAGATGTCCTGAAAGACCAGATAAGTATCAATCTCCCCGAAAAGGACGCTCAGGGTAAAATTCTATCCGCCGATGAACAAGGTAAATGGGCGCATAATGAATTAATCGACCGACTGATGAATGAATTTGACCTCACTGTAAAATAGTTTCAAGTTGAAGGGTAAATAAGAGGCGCCGGGTTATCTAACCTGGCGCTTTCGCTTTATATGCGGGTAATAAGGCTATTGACTACAGATGTGTACTTCCCTGAGATCATATTCTTCTCCACAAGTAGTGCATGTTGTCCAAACTTCGTGATTTGTTTCCATGTTTTTATTTTGGTGGTTAAGCTGGTTACTACTATTAAATTTCAGTGGCGATGGCACCGTTCAACAAAGGATTGCTATTTAGCTCGATTATTAAATGTAGATCAAC
>CAIRZD010000401.1 GCA_903882965.1 uncultured Bacteroidota bacterium | reverse complement strand
ATTCTATTATTAGTATCGTTTTGTACTTCCTGCGATGATTGGCAGAAAAAAATAAATACACCCACTGCCTTTAGTTTATTTTCAGATAAGCTGAAAGTTGATTTAAAACCAATAGATACTACCAATAAAAAAAATCAAAAGTCTGTTGCGGCTGATGTAAGACGTGTATACCAAGGCAGGGATTATATGCCGGTATGGCTAAAAGAAAATTATTCGCCGTCCGAGGCTTCTGAAAAATTATTTGCCGAATTGGAAGATATGCAATGGGATGGGATTAACCCGGATCGATACAATTTGTCGGCATTAAAATTATTAAAGCAAAAACTTGACACCACAAAACATAATACGCTTGCTGATGCTATAGCTTTTGATACAGCGCTTACGCATAGCTATCTTGCAGCCGCAAAAGACCTCTTATTTGGTGAGATATCACCTAAAAAAGCTGATTCCCTTTGGTTTCATGTTAATGATACTGTTTGGAATGCCCCGCAATTACTTGCCACTAAAGGGAGTTATACCTCTCTTGCTGATTTTCGCAGTGAGGTGCCTGCATATCTATTGTTGAGGAGTGAGTACCGGCGCTATGCTGCACTTGCAAAAGATACAGACCTCACAAATGCAATTGCTGCCATGCGTTATGTAAAACATCCCGATAGTGAACTTGCAGAACAAATTATTACGGTTATAAAAGCGGAGATACCATGGGTGCAAACGACTGCCAATGATACCATGAGCCAGGAAACACAATACATTGTAGCTTATCAAAATTACAGTGGGATAAGAACTACCGGTAAATTAGATAGCATAACATTTGTGGCCCTGGCAACGCCACCGGAGGTATATTTAAAAAAGCTGAATGCCAATATGGAACGTATACGCTGGATGCAAAGGCAATTTGGAGATATTTATTTGATTGTTGATGTTCCGCAGATGGAACTTTTTCTTAGAAAAGATGGTGCAAACGTTCAGCATATGCGGGTAGTTGTTGGTAAGCCTGAGCGCCAGACGCCATCCTTATACGCAACAATGGCAAATATTGTAATTAACCCTTCCTGGGGTGTCCCACCAACAATTCTTAAAAAAGATGTATTACCTGGCTTACGGAAAAGTGGCAGAAAATACATGAGAAAAAAGGGATTGAAAGTATATGATAATGACGGCAATGTAGTAGACCCGTCGTTCATTAATGAGAATAATTATAAAAGGTACACCTACAAGCAAGCTCCGGGAGATGATAATTCACTCGGCTATGTGAAGTTTAATTTGCCCAATCCATGGGATATTTATTTACATGATACACCCCACCGTGATGATTTTGGCAAGCGAGACCGTTTTCTTAGTTCGGGTTGCATAAGATTACAATATCCCAAAGAAATGGCCATTTACATATTGTCTGATATGGAGAAGAAAAAGAACTATACCCCTGGCCGACTCGACTCCATGATAGCTACACACAAAACAAGGTGGGAAATACTAAGAACCAAAATACCTGTGCATATAGCTTATCTTACAGCATACGCAGATACAACAGGGAAGCATGTGCAATTTATGAGGGATATTTATTTTCGTGATGATAAGCTGATCTCATTATTGAATTAAGCCGATCGTTTTCACGCTATCCACTTTCCCGTTACTGATATATTTGATGATCCTTGTTTTAGGCCTTACAGGTTCGGCTTGTAAAGCATCTGCATACATGTTATTATCCGGCAGGTAAGCGACTTTTTTATTGAGCCAGTATGCATTGGCCATATACTTGTTTTCCGGGTAATAGATAAACAAGCAAGTGCTGTCTTTAATTGTATTGATAATAGGCAGGGATAATGGTGCCGGCACTGCAGGGCATCCCCAGCTACGGCCTAACCGTTGATTGTTAGCAACAAATTTATTGCACACATATTCAGCGCCATGCACTACGATGCCACGGTCGTATGCTGCATCATTGAAACCCATGTCCATACCCATAAGCCGGAGTGATGTGCCATGTTCGCCATCATAAATATCGCCTGTTACATAAAAGCCAAGACTACTTTTGTGCGTGTTTTCCTGATTAGAGAAAGATGTTGCAAGGTCATCACCGGATCCTTTCCCGTGTGCTACATAAGTATTAAATAAGACTTTCTTTGTAATAAGGTCTATGATCCACAGCCTGTTTTCAGTAGACGCAAGACTAAAGTCGCATATGGAGATAATGCTTTTTGTTTTGTTTATTTTTCCGGCATTAAGCAGGTTTAGGTATCCACGGCATGCTTTGTTAAATACCTCGTATGACAATGGTGCTAATTTGCCGAAATCTATTTGCTTATAAAGATTGGAAATATAGCTTTCTACACGTGTTTCATCAACTAAAGAAACGCCTTCATCTGCGGATACTACTTTGTGCGAAAATGCAACAATAATATAGGCACATATGCACATGATCGTTTTCTTCATCGCCTTATTTTATATTAAAAAACTATTTTTTCAATAGTAGCGAAGATAGCCATGTATTCCCCATGTTTTATTTGCATGATATCTTTTTAACCCTATTTTAACTGTTTTTGATTAGGTCTTAAAATCTCTTTTTTAATTTGTTTATACTTATCAAGGCTGCTTGATTAGTTTAAGACTCTCATTATATTGCAGTATGATTATTAAGCGGTTTTTATTTTTTCTTGTAATTGCCATGGCTGGCTTTTCTTATGCAAATGCCCAATCTGATGATTTCTGTAATGCAGTAAATGCAATAGTAAGAGATGCGCCTAATAAATTCCGGAATGTAAGAGGGAAGACCTTAGAAGCTAATAGCAGTTCTACTATATGGGATTGTAGTATAAAAGTTCCGGGTACTATAGGTGCTCGTTTTGTTGCATCTAGGGGGCTGTTTTATGAAGGCGCGTTTTTTCAGGCAACAAATAAAGACGAGTTAGATGGCGCGTATGATAAATACAAAAACATTTTAAATGCATGCCTTGCTGCGCATGGATATACATTGTCACTTGCAGATAATTTTTATCCCGGATTGAGCAATTATAAGAAATTGATCTATATGCTTGATGAGAAGGACGACCCTAATCTTGTAAAGCCCATCAACCCTCCGCCGCACATTGCTATGGAAGTTACCTATAGTAAGGAAGTGGGGAAATACACTATTGTTATGTTCATTTTCGAGCATTAAATATTATGGAGCAGCCAAACAACTATATAGAGGTCAACAAAGCGCTTTGGGATGAAAAAACAAAGCATCATGTATCATCGGCATTTTATAAAATGGATGATTTTATGAATGGGGCTGCATCATTAAACGATATAGAACTGTCATTACTTGGAGATGTGAAAGGTAAAACAATACTTCATCTTCAATGTCATTTCGGGCAGGATACGTTGTCGCTTGCGCGCATGGGGGCCAAAGTAACAGGCGTTGATTTTTCAGGTGAAGCAATAAAGAAAGCGCGCGAATTCAATGAACAGTTAGGCTTGGATGCACAGTTTGTATGCTCGGATATTTATGAATTACCGCGAGAACTAGAAGGGCAATTTGATATTGTATTTACATCTTATGGTGTATTGGGATGGCTCCCCGATATGAAAAGATGGGCGCAGATAGTAGCGCAATACATGAAACCACGTGGTTTTTTTGTTTTAGCGGAGTTTCATCCTGTTGTATGGATGTTCAATAATGATTTTACCGCTATAGAATATCCTTATTTTAATAAAGACGCGATTATTGAAACAGTAACAGGCACCTATGCCGACCGTGATGCTGAAATAAAGATGCTTGAAGTCGGGTGGAATCATGGTCTTTCTGAGGTTATGCAAAATCTTATTAATGCCGGGCTCAATATTGTTTCTTTTCAGGAGCTTGATTATTCGCCCTGCAATTGTTTCCGCAATACTATTGAGATGACTCCCGGTAGGTTCCAGATCAAAGGCCTTGAAGGAAAGATTCCCATGGTATACGCCCTGAGGGCCGGCAGATAATTTTTCTGCCAGGTTTGCGTTTATTGTCTATGCGCAGACTATTCCGTTTAGCAAAAAATATAGCTTTTCACCCCGACCCTAAAAAGAGGATCATCATTACACTTTGGTATTGCGGGCTTGGTATTTTTGTCAATTTTTTCTGCTTACAGGTATTTTGTATGCCTGTTTGGTGGGCTGCGGCATTATGCATCCTTTTTTTCTTTGCCATAGTTTCCATGTCTTTTATTACAAATGATCACCTGAAAATGGTTCTTTATTTTCTTTTAGGTATCGGAGTGCCAATAGCTGTCTATTGCATTATTTTTTTGGCAGACCCTTTTGAAAACCATTGTAACTATGTTTTTTTTACCTCCGCGATATTGTTTTTTGGTGCAGGCCTCCTGGCATTTATCCCTTTTTACTTATTGTGGCACATATGTAAGTACTATATGGCCGCAGGTAAAAAATACCGGCGAATAATAAAGTTCGGAATATTCCTCCCGGTATTCATTCTGATCTTTTACCTCGTCAATTTCCGGATGTACATAAATAACGTGAAGAAGCTTGGCGCAAGCGCCACAACCACTGATGAATTGGTTAAAGAACTGCCTGCAAACTATTTTACCGAGCGGATGCTCGGGTTGCATTGGAAGTATCATACTCGTCTTGAGTTTGTGTATGACGGATGGCGGCCACCTTTAAATGACCCTTTCCTTGTTATTGCCCTGTGGACGGTGGTTTGGCCAAACTTCCGGGATTTAAAAAAATGGCCCGTATACAATTGGGAAGCAATAAAATATTATCACAGAAAATTCCCCGATAATCCTTTGCATATCAACTGTCCATGCTCCTTCAGTCCTGATGGAAGAGGGTATATCCATGCCATTTTAGATTCAGCACCGCCACAGTATTTTTATACTACGGACACCTCCAAATAGCTGATATTGAACTTGGTTGTAAATTATTCGGGTTATAAACACCCTTCATGCCAATTTATTTTCCTGGCCAATATCATCTCAAAATATTTGCTTATTCCCTTTGCAGTCGTACCTTTGCAGGCCCTATCTGTATGAACAGAAATGATGAAAGTCATCAGAGATGTTTAGAAATATTTGAAAATCATTTGGCAGTCTGCAAATCATCTCTATCTTTGCACTCCCAAAAGAAAAACGAAGGGTGTCACCCTGAAGCAGACTGGCGGAAAAAGTTCTTAAAATAGCGGTTGTTTTTGAAGTGATGGAAGCGTGAGAAAAAGTATTTTCAAAAACAATTTTGTTGTGTGGTTTCAAATCCCTACCTTTGCACTCCGTTAGAAAGGAAAGGGTAAAGAAAAAGTAACGGAAAGTTCTTAAAATAATAACAGTAAAGGTGTAGCGGTCCAGGCCGCAGATGTGGTTCAACTCCACAGCATTAGCAATAGTTCAGGGTGCCGCAGGGCACAATGAAAAGTTCTTTGAAAGATTGGGAAAAACAAAAAGCAACAGCATGTAACGATGAAGTTCGTTACAACAGGAAGAATTGCTGCAAGCGTCGTAAGATGGCTACAGCAATAAACAGCGAAAACGATTAAAAATGAAACGATTGATTTCCTGAATACATTAATTTGAGAACATCAGTCAGTTTCGAACAATTCATTTACAATGGAGAGTTTGATCCTGGCTCAGGATGAACGCTAGCGGCAGGCTTAACACATGCAAGTCGAGGGGCAGCACGGGTAGCAATACCTGGTGGCGACCGGCAAACGGGTGCGGAACACGTACAGAACCTACCTTGATCTGGGGCATAGCCCGGAGAAATCCGGATTAACTCCCCATAACATAGATGAGTGGCATCACTTGACTATTAAAAATTTATTGGATCGAGATGGCTGTGAGTCCCATTAGCTATT
>CAIRZD010000400.1 GCA_903882965.1 uncultured Bacteroidota bacterium | reverse complement strand
CTTTTGAATTAATACCCGAATATCTCTGTCAATGATAATTTTTTCACGGTGCCGATTTTTTCCATATCGTTTGTGCTTACTTTTTTATCTGATGCGAGCACGCAATAGGTATATGGTTTATTTGCCATATTGTCGTCATGGAACTTTTTCAAGTCGGCAAAAGATAACTTATCTACATTAGCATATATGCTTTTACGTATATCTTCATTAAGGCCTTTACGTTCGGCAGCGAGGTAATTATATATAATGCCGTCCTGGGTGATGCGCTCGGTTTCTATGTCTTTTTTGAGTTCAGAGCGTGCGTTGAGCATATTATTTTCTACAGCAGGCAGGTCATTAAGCAATTCGTTCATAGCCTTTATTGATTCATTGAACTTGTCGGCCTGGCAACCTACATAGGCTGAGATATAATATGGATCTTCTTTTTTGTCGGGGGTTATATAATTAGAGTTGGTAGAGTAAGCAAGTGCCTTGCTTTCACGAATGGTCTGGAATACGAGTGAGCCCATGCCGCCGCCAAAGTAATTATTGAACATATTGATAACGGGTTGTTTGGACGGGTCGTAGCCGGGAATATTTCTTACCCAGCGGATCTCGCTTTGCACCATATCGTAGTCAGCAAATAAAACCTGGTTCTGGTTTTGGTTGGTGTATGTGAATACTTTGGGTGCCGGTGCCGGCTTGAACATTTCAGGTATTTTATGTACATCTTTCAGTGATGCAGTAAGGGCAGTTAACGTAGCAGGGCCATAGTAAATGATGCGGTGGCTGTAACTGGAAAGATCATGCAGCATATTTACGAGTTCGGCACTGGTAATGTTTTTAAGATCATCGTCGCTCAATGCATTATTGAAAGGGTTGTCTGTGCCAAATCTTGCATAGGCCACTAAGCCAGCCATTATCTGTGTTTTGTTATTCTTGGCATCTGCCCGGCTTTTCATAAGGCGGCCTTTAAGGGCTGTAAGTGCAGCCTCGTCGGGGTTGCAGTTTTTCAGCAGGTATTCGAACAAGGTTATTGCCGTGCCGAAGTTTTCCTGCAGGCCCTCTATACTTACCGTTGTATATTCATTATCAGCTCTTACATTAAAGGTGCAAGCCAGTTTGTAGAACTCTTTAGAAATATCTTCGGAGGTCATTTTATCTGTTCCGAGGAATTGGAGGTACTGGGCAGCTATTGCCAGTTTCTTATCGTTCCATGTACCCATTTTGTAGCGGTAGGCCATGCGGAATAAACCATTTTCTTCATTATGCACATATAAAATTTCTGCAGGGCCGAGGCTGCCTTTCTGGAAGTCTTTATTATAATCTATCCATACGGGCTGCACAGCGTCTGTGGGCATATTAATTACATCTTTTACAAAGGCGGATTGTGCATCGCGGTTTGTTTCTACGGGTGTTATAGGGGGTTTTACGACTTTTATTACACTTTTATCCACGCCCTTTCTTTTGTATACTATAACATAATTCTCACCAAAATATTTGTTGGCAAAATCTATGATGTCTTGTTTGGTAAGTTTGGACAGCCTGTCGGTGTATGACACATCATCGAGCCAATCTTCTTCGCCAGTAAATGCATTCATTAGTGCAGATGCACGGGAGCCATATTTTTCACTTTGCTGCATCATTGCCTTCTTGGCGTTGTTTATAATAGATACGAGCAGGTCGTTATCGAAATTGCCTCTTCTGAGGTTGTTTATTTCGCCCAGCATGAGGGTTTTTACGTCATCAAGATTCTGTCCCTGGGTAGGAGTGCCTTGTAGATTCATGTAGCCATAATCAACCAATACATCTGCACTTGCAGAGGCACGGAGGAGTTTTTGTTTTTTCACCAGGTTAAGGTCTATAAGGCCAGCACGGCCATTGGTGAGTATCTGGCCCACTAGGTCTGCAAGCAAAGCGTCTTTAGAATGTATGCCGGGCAGGCGATAGCCTATGGCTACAAATTCTGCATCAGGGCCATATACTTCCCTGGTTATAGGTGATGTAATGGGCTCTTCGGGTTTGAAGGTATATTTCGGGAGTGATTTTGATTCCATTTTTGAGAAATAATGGTCTATTTTTCTGATCATCACATCAGGGTCAAAATCGCCGGAAACTATTATGCCCATATTGTTTGGGACATAATAGGTGTTGAAGTATTTTCTTATTTCGAGGAGGGATGGATTTTTCAGATGTTCTATGGTGCCTATGGTTGTTTGCTTGCCATAATTATGGTTGAGGAATAAATTTGCCAGCATCATTTCGTTTACTTTCCTGGGGTCATTATCGAGGCCGCGATTTTTTTCTTCGTATACAGCTTCCAGTTCTGTATGGAATATGCGGAATACAGGATCATGGAAACGCTCTGCCTGTACTTTAAGGAATTTATCAACCGCGTTAGCAGGGACATCTTCTGTGTAAACGGTTTCTTCAAATGAAGTAAAGGCGTTGGTGCCTTTAGCGCCCATAGAAGACATCATTTTATCATACTCATTAGCGATGGCGAATTTTGCGGCCAGCCCGGATACGGAATCTATACGGTGGTATATTTCTTTGCGTTTGGCCTCATCTTTAGTGTGGTTGTATTCTTCATAAAGCAAATTTATTTTATCGAGCATTGGTTCTTCCTTACTCCAGTCGAGGGAGCCATAGCTTTGGGTGCCTTTGAACATCATATGCTCCAGGTAGTGTGCCAGGCCGGTGTGATCGGCAGGGTCTGTTTTACTGCCGGCCTTGGTGGCAATATAGAAGTGCATCCGCGGCTCGGTATGTACGGGGCTTAATACCACCGTAAGGCCATTGCCCAGTGTGTAGAACCGTGCCTGCATGGGGTCGTTGGTAACATATTTATAGCTATATCCGCCGGATTTATCGTTCTTCCATTGGTATTTTTCTTCAGGGTCATTGTCTTTGGCGCGCACTATGCCGGATAGCAAAAGGCATACAAAAAGGAAAGAAATTTTTATCTGATTCATAAATTGTCATTTTAAAACTGCAACAAAATATCATTTTTTACGGAAATAGTGTCGAAGTATATTTTCAGGTGTATCCATACACGGGGAATCAGGATATAGGCTTACAGATGCCAAATGTTTTGCGGTGGTAAGGGGAAATACCATTTTCGGTTATTTGTTTTCTGTGGTAAGCAGTGCCGTATCCTTTATTTTCATTCCAGCCGTAATGCGGATATTCGTTGTGGAGGTTTAGCATAAATTCATCCCGGTGGGTTTTGGCAAGAATGCTTGCGGCGGCAATTGAGGCGTAAATGGCATCGCCCTGCACTACACATTGATGTACAATGCCAAAATATGGTGAAAACAGATTGCCGTCTATCAATAAAAGATCGGGGCGAATTTGTAACTGGTCAACTGCAAGATGCATGGCTTTGAAGGAGGCCTTGAGTATATTAATGCGGTCTATCTCGGTATGGTCTACCATTGCTACTGCCCAGGCTATGGCTTTACGTTCTAGGATAGGGCGCAGTTTATTGCGATCTTCTTCAGAAACCTGCTTGCTGTCGTTGAGTAAAGGATGGCGGAATGTGGGTGGGAGAATTACTGACGCAGCAAAAACAGGCCCTGCCAGGCACCCTCTGCCGGCTTCATCACAACCTGCCTCTGTAAGGCCTTTTTTAAAAAAACGTTTCAGCAACTATTGATTCTTTACAACAAAATAAGAGAAATCCTGTGTCATATGACCTGTATCACAAATAAAATAGCTGTATTTTTTTATTTTTACTCTTTGTGGCACAATTCTATTAAGTTTGATGGCGGTACTCTTTATTAAAGGATCACCAAGCTAATTTTAACTTTTGAATTTTTTAGAATGGATACCGTAAAGCTTCCTTTTTATGCAAGGTTGGCGCTTACACTGCTTGCTGTAGTGTTAGTTTTTCTTATACTTAGTGAGGCCAGTAATATATTCATACCCCTTGTATTTGGGTTGCTGATATCTATACTCTTATACCCGTTGTGTGTTTATTTTGAAAACAAACTACATTTTGGGCGCGTGGGTGCAGCAATGTTGTCTGTTATATTGTTTGTTACAGCTTTGATTAGTTTTATTTATTTTCTTGCATTGCAGATCATTGGATTTTCAAGCGACTTTCCTCAATTGAGAAAGCGGTTTCTGGAAATGTTTGATAGTGTGCAACATTGGTTGTCTTATAAACTTCATATCAACAACCACCAGCAAACGGATTATATCAACAGGTCTATTTCCGGTATTTTAGGCAGCGTTGGCCACTCAATTAGTAATGTGTTTCTTTCGCTCACCGGCATATTATTACTCACTGTATTTATTTTGATCTTT
>CAIRZD010000399.1 GCA_903882965.1 uncultured Bacteroidota bacterium | reverse complement strand
GAATCCATCATTGAAGAAAATAAAGAAAACTTTATAGGACGTTGGAACGAGTTTTTTAAATAAAACTTATCATTAAAAATATGTATTATGAAATTCTTTGAATATAAAGCATCAAACGTGGATATTACCAATACCCATATTATTGTAACGCTGGAAAGCGGAGAAAAAGCAAGCCTGCCTATCAGTGATTTTCCTTTATTACAAAAGGCTTCCAAAGCAGAGCGGGAAGACTATACCCTTATAAACGGGTATGCCATTTATTGGCAACAAATTGGTGAGGATTTGAGTGTGGCAGGCTTTTTCAATACTGTAAATACTTCTACTCCCCAATCCTTGCATAAATAATAGGCTTAGAATTCATGTCTTTCCTTCTCCCACAGAGTAATATATAAGGGGCTAATGTTTTCGAATGATATAACTGATAAATCCAGTTAAATAGTAGTATTCCTTCCCAACATAGTCTCCCCCAAAACTAATGTGATAATGTGATGATGTGATAATTTGATAATGAATACAGAATACAAATTAAACCTTCATTGGCGGATTCTGTGGGTAGTTTTTTTCCTTTCCCGCAGGGTGTACTTCTTCGCAGACGTCTCTTTTTCCCTCTACAACGTTCATTATAGAAACGTTCAGCGGGGAAAAAGGACTCGGCGGTCTCACCACTTGTAACAGCTTGTTGTATACGTGGTTTTGCACCACTCAGAAATAGCTTTGCCTCCTCGTAATATTGAGCAGCCGTAGCTGCGTTTAATAGTTTGAAACATTTAGTAAAAATAATTAAGCACTGCTTTTGCAAAGAGGCGGTGCTTTTTATTTAATATATTTGTCTTTTACATTACTTTTGTAGAAATATATTTTATGCCAGTACTCTCGATGTTTTATGGAATTATAATACGTATGTTTTATTACGATAATAAACAACATAGTTTACCGCATATACATATAGAGTATGGAGAGTATAAAGCTGTATTATCTATTAATGAAGGCAACCTTATAGAAGGCGATTTTCCAAAAGAGAAATTAAAACTTGTGCAGGCATGGGCTGAAATACATAAAGATGAATTGAAAGCTAATTGGAAATTAGCTGTAGAAGGACAAAATATTTTTAAAATAGATGCTTTAAAATAATTAGATGAAAACATTATCTGCTATAAAAGCATTAGAAAATTATAAACTTCAATGCACATTCGATGACGGCACTCAAAAGGTTGCTGATATTAGTGTTTATTTAAATGCCCCTGCCTTTGTTCCTCTGAAACAACAAAATGTTTTTAAAAATGTAAGCAATCAAAATTATTTTGTAGAATGGAAAGATTGTGATGTGGATTTAAGTGCCGACACATTGTGGCATATAGGGGTAGAAGTGGAATAATAATAATCAGCTTTCCCCCAACTCGGAACAGTTTGCCACTCTTCACTGGTTGTAACTGTGACGTAACTTATTGCAGCCGTAGCTGCTTTTAATTTGTAAATATTAATATGATTAGCTAGTAATAGGTGTAACCTGTTCCTTTATTTCTTCTCCGCAAAGTCTCATTTTCCATTGAACATTCTTTGATAGAGCCAATATGCTGGAAAATTGACTTGGCGGTTAATCACTCCCACTCAGAACAGGTTTCAAATTAAGTTTACTCATCACTGTCTTTGTCTGTGATGTAATTTATTGCGGTATTGTAGCT
>CAIRZD010000398.1 GCA_903882965.1 uncultured Bacteroidota bacterium | reverse complement strand
TTACACCTATATTTTTAGTGCTTCACATACATTAATATAGTCGTAGGTTGTAGTCCCACCCATTAACTGAAGCTAGGCAGTTTCCTAGCAGATAGGAGTCAAATTGTTACAGTTGCGCCCTCATCAAATAGAAGTAATAGAAGCATTAAACGAAGGATTTAAGACCCATCAGAGGCAAATTCTTTGTGCCGTTACAGGATTCGGTAAGACTGAATGTGCTATGGCAATCATGCAAGAAGCCGCTAAAGAAGGCAAAAAGGTGGCGATGGTTTTGGATCGAATTGTTTTAGTAGAGCAAACCAGCATCCGGTTATCTAAGTATCAAATCCCACATGGCGTTATGCAATCAGGTCACTGGCGTTATAGACCTTATGAGCCTATTCAAATATGCTCAATACAAACACTAGCCCGCCGCAAGTTTCCAGACATTGATCTGTTGATCATTGACGAAGCCCACGTTGCTTACAAATCTACCATAGACTTTATGAAGGAAAATCCCCATATTAAAGTAATTGGATTGACCGCTACGCCGTTTACTAAAGGGTTAGCTGACATCTACACTAACGTCATTGGCGCTCAACCTATGAGCAATCTAGTCGAAGATGGATGGGTTGTTCCCATGAAGGTCTTTATCGCTAAAGAAATTGATATGACTGGGGCAAAGAAGGTAGCCGGTGAGTGGTCTTCCGCAGATGCATCAGATCGTGGCATGAAGATCGTCGGTAATATCGTAGAGGAATGGACTAAGAAGACTTATGAGATTTATGGTGAGCCACGCAAGACCATTGTATTTTGTGCTGGAGTAGAACACGGCAGAGAGCTTGTAACTCAATTTGCGGCGGCTGGTTATAACTTTGTATCAATATCATATAAGGAAGATGATGAGTTTAAGAGACAAACTATCGAAGACTTCAGTAAGCCTGACACTGTTATACATGGTCTCATTGCTACTGATATCCTCACTCGTGGTTTTGATGTTTCCGATGTTCATATTGGTGTATCTGCTAGACCGTTTTCTAAGTCTTTTTCGTCCCACGTACAACAAATAGGACGCATCCTAAGACCTCACGAAGGTAAGGAATATGGAGTATGGCTTGATCACTCCGGTAACTTCTTGCGCTTTAGGAATGACTGGGATGAGCTATACCATGACGGCGTAACAGAACTTAAGGCTGGTGGTGAGCAGACTAAGAAAGAGCTAACAGAACGGGAAAAGAAAGAAGCCAAGTGTCCTGTTTGTGCCGCCCTTTGGGTATCTAAAGACAATACTTGTTCCTCCTGTGGACACGTCAGGCAGGTCTTTCAATCTGTCTCTAGTATAGCCGGAAAGCTGGAAGAGTTGCAGGAGACTAATCGTAAGCTACAGATTGCTAATACTGACTTCTTTGCAGAACTTCAATACTATGGTAGGTCTAAGGGTTACAAAGAAGGATGGGCGGCAATCAAATATAAGGAAAAGTTTGGGGTATATCCAAATGGTTTAAAGGTATCTCCAAAACCACCATCAACCAAGACCTTAAGTTGGATCAAGAGCCGCACTATTGCTTATGTTAAAGGCAAACAATCAGCACAACGGATGGCGGCATGAGATTTTTTTATGTTGTAGGTATAGTACTGGGTGCTATAGCACTTCTTAATATCATACAAATATCAGTTGAATATGCCATAAAAGATAGCGTATATGCCTGTTCCGAATTAAGTAAATATGCCCCGTTAGATGTTCAAAAGAAATGTAGGAGATATAAATGAACGCAAATGAACTAGCTGATATACAAGCATTTAAAACTGAAGAATTAACTATTTGGGAACGAAACACAACAGCCACTATGCTACGCCAGCAACAAGCTGACCTTAAAGATGCTGATAAGTATGCGCTTGAATTAGAAAGACTTTACGAAGATGCCAAAGCTGAAATAGAAGCGTTGAAAGCCAAGTTAGCCTATATGTT
>CAIRZD010000397.1 GCA_903882965.1 uncultured Bacteroidota bacterium | reverse complement strand
GCAATAATAACGCCTGTAGGCGATACTATCTTCTGCCCCGGTGGTTTTGTGGCGCTTACAGCCAATACCGGTGCAGGACTTACTTATCAGTGGTTTATTGGTGGTACAGCAATATCCGGTGCATTATCCTCCAGTTATATAGCGAGCATAGCAGGTAGCTACCAGGTAGAAGTAACCAATTCACTTGGCTGTTCCGCCTTCTCTATTCCAATGTCAGTTATCATAGATTCGCCTGTTGCTTCGATTACATCACCTGTCACTACCATTTGCTCTGACACTTCAGTAACGCTCAGTGCAAACATAGGTGCAGGGTTCAGTTATCAGTGGTTGCTGGGCGGAGTGCCAATAACAGGTGCAGTTGGGAGCTCTTACACAACATCTACAGCGGGCGATTATTCAGTAATAGTTACCAATGCTACAGGCTGCTCTGCAACATCGAATGTGATTACTATATCAATAAACCCATCACCTACGGCAAACATTCTATTATCAGGCCCTTTAACTTTCTGCCAGAATGATAGTGTGATAATGACCACTGATTTCTCTCCCGATTATACCTATCAATGGTATAATGCAGCCGGGGCAATTGCAGGTGCTACCGGTCAATCTTATACAGCAACGTTGGCTGGTGCTTATTATGTAATAGTTACCAATAGTTATGGTTGCTCCACTAAATCGGCAATATCAACTACGGTGGTGAACGCTTTGCCTGATGTAACGATAACCGCAAGTGGCCCTACTTTATTCTGTGCCGGTGGCAGCGTGACACTGAGCGCTACGATCGTAGCAGGCGATACTTACCAATGGTATGTAGGTGGCTCAGCAATAGCAGGGGCTACAAATACCTCATACCTGGTTACAGTTAGCGGTGGCTACCAGGTACAGGTAACAGACCCGACTACCGGTTGCACTGCGATGACCCTTGCAGATACCATGGTAACAGTGGTGGGAACACCGGTGATAATACCTATCACTCCTGCGTCTTTCTGCTGGGGTGGCAGCGCGTTGCTTTCCACAAGCGTATCCGGTGCTACAGGTACCATACTATACCAATGGTACTTAAATGGCGTTTTAATACCAGGAGCAATCGGCCCAACATACAATGCAACAATACCTGGCAATTACAGTTGCCAAATCACGATACCGGGTAGTTGCACTGTTACAACATCGGCTGCACCTGTTACTGAATATCCGTTGCCAAACCCACTTATTACGTTTGACGGAACCTATTTCCGTACAGGTTCTTTCTATGTTACTTATCAGTGGTACATGAACCTGGTGGCAATAACAGGAGCTACAGACTCCTTTACTGTGGCAATAGGCAGCGGTGATTATAAGGTAGCAGTGACTGATACCAATGGATGCCAGTCTTACTCTGATATTTATGTATACACCGGCGGGGCTACAACTGCCATACAGAATATAAACAAAAACGAGATAAAGATATACCCTAACCCTGCCCAGACAATGGTGCATGTGGAATCGGCACAGCAAGTGAGAGCAGTGATAAATGGGATAGATGGCAGGTCTATTCTCAATATACCGGGAGCTAAAAACATAGACATCAGCGGCCTTCCGGATGGCGTTTATATGATCATGCTTTATGATGATAACGGGAATATGATGAAAACAGAAAAACTGGTGAAGGCAGCCAATTAAGAAATATAGACTAATTAAGAGCGGCTATCCTTGTATTGGATAGCCGCTCTGGTTTTATAACATAGCTAATAAATAAGCAAGAGCGGCTTTTTTACCGTCATTTTACAACCATTTACCGACTTGCAACAATAATTAGCCGAAATAAATTTTCATATCCTTTACCGACAATATAGATTTGCAGCATAATTAAACATTTGATGAAACAACATATACACTTGAATTTTTCCAAACACTTTTCCTTTTTATTTTCAATGCTGCTTATAGCTGTAACCGCTAATGCACAATATAAAATAAGCGGAACAGTTGTAGATAACAATAGCAGGCCGGTAAGGGGCGCAAACGTATACCTGGACAATACGATTGATGGCGGTACGACCGACAGCATGGGTATTTTCCATTTTACAACTTCGGAAAAAGGTAACCAGACAATAATTGCATCAGAAGTGAGTCACGAGAATGCTGGCCTACCAATAGTAATAAACGGGGATATGAGCGGGATAGTGCTGCATGTAAAGGCCAATAAAACACATGACCTGGATATGGTAGTGATAACTGCCGGTTCTTTTGACGCATCAAATGATAAGAGCAAAACGGTGTTGCGGCCGCTTGATATTGTTACTACGGCAGGGGCAAATGCCGATGTGGTGAAAGCTATAGAAATGCTGCCGGGAACCCAACAAACGGGTACGGAGAATGGGCTCTTTGTAAGAGGGGGTGATGCAAGTGAACTGGCAATACTTGTGGATGAAATGGTGGTGCAGAATGCTTTTTTCAGCGGACCTCCGGGTGTGGCAACTCGCAGCCGTTTCGGAGCTTTTCAATACCAGGGTGTATCGTTCAGCAGTGGCGGATACAGCGCACGTTATGGGCAGGCATTATCGGGAGTGCTGGAATTGAATACAACAGACCTGCCTGATAAAAGCACTGTGAACCTGGGTATAAATATGGCGGGCATTTATGCATCCGGCACTAAGAAGTGGAAAAAAAGCAGCCTGGATATAGGGGGTAGCTATCTTAACCTCACTCCTTTTTACGGGCTTGCTACCACCAACTTTAAATTTTATAAAGTCCCTGTTGGCGCAACAGGTAACCTGCGTTATGTTTGGAAACCCAATAAGGACGGTATACTAAAAATAAGCGCGAACAATTCGTATACCACAAGTGGTATATCTCTCCCGAGTCCTTATGCAGGAGATACCGGTCATGCCAGCCAGGCAAATCCGTTTTTGGGCCTGCCTGATACGATCAACTTTGTTACAAAGGATCAGTATTATTATACCAATGCATCTTACAAGCAGTTATTTAAAGACAAGTATAGCATTTATGCAGCCGCATCCTATAGTTTAGATCAAACGAATAATACATTTGCCGGTATACCAATCAACGAGACAGACCAACGCACGCAATTTAGGTTAGAAGGTAAAGATTATTTCACAAGTCGTTTGAATCTCCTTGTAGGAGGAGAGTTGCAGAATTTCGGAATATCAAAGGACTTCAATAATTATTACAAACAAACATTCACCGAAAATCAAATAGCAGGGTATTCGGAGCTTGAATGGACGCCGATCAATATACTGGCTATCAGGCCGGGCATCCGCTACGAACACAGCGCACTGCTCAATAAAGATGATATTGCACCGCGTATTTCTATGGCTATAAAAACCGGTGATCATAGCCAGATATCACTGGCAAGCGGGATATTTTACCAGGATCCGGATTATTCTTATCTGCTTGCCGGCTTGAAAAAAGAATTAGGGTTGCAAAAAGCTATACATTATATAGCAAACTGGCAATTAACAAAAAACGATCGCACACTGCGGCTGGAAGCATACTACAAGAGTTATGAAGACCTTGTGCGCGAGTTAGGTAGCTTCTATTCACCTAATACTTATCGTATCTTGACAGACACTGTTCAGGTGAATAATAGCGGGCATGGTTATGCACAGGGCTTTGAGCTTTTTTGGCGGGATAAGAAAACGGTGAAAAATCTGGATTACTGGGTTTCTTATAGCTATATAGATACGAGGCGTATATATGCAAACTTCCCGTATGAAGCCACACCTACTTTTATTGCCAATCATAACCTTAATTTAGTAGGGAAGTATTTTGTAGATAAATGGCAAACAAACTTCAGCGCCACTTATAGCTTTGCCAGTGGGTTCCCTTATTTTGACCCTGAAAAACCATTTAATTCGCAAACATTTCTGAGTGAGCACACCCCTCCGTTTCAGAACCTTGCCGTTACAGTTGCATATTTGCATAGCTTTGGTAAATGGTTTACCGTATTTTATCTCAGCATAGACAACATTACCAACCAGCATAATATTTTCGGATACAGGTATAATTACGATGCTTCCGGAAATGCTTTTGGTACCCCTAACCCTATAGTACCTGCCCTGTACCGCGCTATATTTTTGGGCGTAAATATGTCGCTGACACAGTTTAAGAAAGACGAACTTTAAGAACAATAATTATAAAACATAAAAACCAAAACAATGAAAAAACTATTACTAATGGGGGCAATGGCCCTGACCGTAACGAGTATACAAGCGCAGGATTTTAAAGCGGTGCTGGAAAAAACATTTACAGCGTTTGATACGACCTGGGACCAATCGGCAAAAGTGGAACAGAGCAATAAGTTATCCCTTATTGCAAAAAAATGGGATAATGAATGGATAACGCATTATTATGCATCGTATAGTAAAGTTGCACTTACTTATTTCGAAAAAGATGCAGCCAAGAAAGACGCCTACCTCGATGAAGCGGATAAAGAAAAAGAAGATGCCATATCTATTTTGAAGAAAGACAATGATGAAACTTATGTACTTGGCGCAATGATAGCCAACGGACGGTTAGGCGTAGACCCTATGGCCCGCTGGCAAAAATACGGCCCTATATTCAGCGGTGACCTTGAAAGCGCTAAAGACTTAAATCCGGATAATCCACGTATGTACCTTGAACAGGGGATCAGTAAATTTTTTACCCCTAAGGCCTATGGCGGAGGTAAGAAAGCTGCAATGCCATACTTTGAAAAAGCGGATGCCTTATTTGCAAAAGAAGCTGCGACTCCCGCTGCCAACGATATAACCAAACCTCATTGGGGGAAAAAAAGTAACGATTACTTTATAGCACAGTGCAAACAGGAGGATAAAGAGTAATTGATAACCAGAAGAATAGGTGATGGCACGATACTTTTAAGTACAGAGGCAAATAGTAAATTATTCCCTTCTGATACTTCTTCTTAAATTTTCCCACCTCAGGGGCTGGCGCGAAAAAAGCACCAGCCCCTGATTATTTAAACCAACATTGTAACCCATAAGCGTGCTTCCAGCATACTATTAATAAAATTTGTTGTGAGAATTTGCCGATATATTAAAGTAAAGCTGAAAATATATTCACAAGCGAAGCCCCTTTAGGGGTTTGGGGTTTATATTTACACAATGAATTGGGCTTCTCTATATACTACACAACGTACCGGTGATGCAGAGCGGAAAAATACGGGCAATGATCTTGTAAGAAATTCTTTTCTAAGAGATTATGACCGTATTATATTTTCTTCCGCTTTCAGGCGGTTGCAAAATAAAACACAGGTTTTCCCCTTACCGGGTGCCATATTTGTACACAACCGCCTTACGCATAGTCTTGAGGTAGCATCGGTAGGCCGCTCATTAGGAAAAGCTGCCGGGGAGCGGATAGCTGCTAAATACAGCAATGAAAGTGAGGGGTTTCGTGAGTTTTACAGGCATGAGCTTCCTTACGTTATAGCATCTGCATGCCTGGCGCATGATATTGGTAATCCGCCATTCGGGCATTCGGGAGAAGATGCCATACGTGCTTTCTTTAATGGACTTGAAGGAGATATGCGTAGCAGGATACATGATTCACTGAATGAAAACCAGCGAAAAGATTTTGAAAATTTTGAAGGTAATTCAAATGCCCTTCGTGTATTGACAAACAGCTTTAATGAGCCCGAGCCGGGTGGGTATAAACTTACTTACACCACACTATCCGCCCTGGTAAAATACCCTTGTTCATCTTCCGCAGGGTTTAATAAAAAGACAGGTCTTATCGCCACAAAGAAATCCGGCTTTTTCGATTCAGAGAAAGATACATACCGGAAAATTGCAGGTTTGTTGGGGATTCCGTTTAAAGAAGGCTACGACGATGTGTACGCCCGGCATCCGTTTGTATACCTCACTGAAGCAGCAGATGATATTTGTTACAGGGTCATAGACCTTGAAGATGCGCACAGGTTGCATATTATTTCGATCGAGACGTTTATGGACATGTTTCTTCCATTCTTCGAAAATGAAAAGGAAGTTTATAACTCACGTACTTACATTGAAAAGAAATTAGCGAACATTAATGACGATAATCAGAAAGTGCAATATATACGTGCAAGGTGGATAGGGCTAATGATAGATAAGATGTCGAATTTATTTATGGAGCATGAAGAAGAATTATTGAATGGCACACTTGAAAAAGATCTTTTAAAATGTCTGCCTGCTGAAGATCATAAATTGATAGACCGCATCAATGATTTTTCTGTAAAACATATCTATAATTATAAAGCAGTAGTAGAGATAGAGATCGCCGGCTATAATGTAATAGGAGGATTGCTGAAAGAATTTGTGCATGCCATACTACATCCAGGGCTCCCTAAATCAGGAAAGCTTATTAAGCTTGTATCGCCGCAATTTCCTATTTCCAAAGACGAAAATGACATGTACAAAAACATACAATCATTGGTAGACTTTATAGCAGGTATGACAGACTTGTACGCAATAGATATTTACCGTAAAATAACCGGCATCACCATACCCGAAATTCGTTAAATGATGCATCCGAAAGAATTGCGAATAGAAGATTATACATATCTGCTGCCTGATGAACGGATAGCTAAGTACCCGTTTGCAACAAGAGATGCATCTAAACTGCTCATTTATAAAAATGGGGAAATAACAGAAGATAATTACCGTAACATAGCCAAACATATACCATCAGATACCTTAATGGTTTTTAACCAAACCAAAGTGGTGCATGCCCGCCTGCTATTCACAAAACCTTCCGGTGGAGTAATAGAAGTGTTTTGCCTTTCTCCGCACAACCAATACATGGATATACAAACTGCTATGCTACAAAAAGGCAAAGTCGAATGGGAATGCCTGGTAGGTGGTGCGAGTAAATGGAAGCATGGCATGGTGCTGCAGCTGATAAATGATGCGCCGTATTTTATTTTATCTGCAAAGATCACTCACCATACGTCCAGTGCATATACGCTTGAACTTGAGTGGGATGATGCACAGCTTACTTTTGCAGAAGTACTGCATTATGCAGGCAAGGTACCCCTGCCACCGTATCTGCACCGCAACGCAGAAATAAGCGATGAAGAACGATACCAGACATTATTTGCAAAACAGGAAGGAAGTGTTGCAGCGCCGACTGCAGGGCTTCATTTTACTAAAGAGGTGTTGCAAAATCTCACAGAAAAAAACATAGGAAGTGCGTTTGTAACACTGCATGTAGGTGCCGGTACTTTTAAGCCGGTAAAGAGCGAAACAATGGCTGAGCATGAAATGCATGCTGAATGGATAGATGTAAGCCTCGATACTATTAAACAATTAAGAGCACACCTGGATAGGCAGATCGTAGCAGTAGGCACAACATCACTACGCACACTGGAAAGCCTATATTGGATAGGTAATAAACTGGTGAATAGGGAAGCTGTTGATCTTCATGGGATAGCAATAACCCAATGGGAGCCTTATGAAGAAAAGCCAATCTGCGCCTCTTCAATAGCCCTTGATACTATCATAGCTTACCTGGAAGAGCATAAACTAAACAAGCTGGTAACCCGCACGCAAATATTGATAGCTCCGGATTATTCTTTTAAAATAGTAAATGGATTAGTCACTAACCTTCACCAACCTCAGTCTACATTATTATTACTCGTAAGTGCATTTATTGGGCAGGATTGGCGTATGATATACAACTTCGCTATGGGCCATGATTATAGGTTTCTGAGCTATGGAGACGGCTGCCTGTTATGGAAAACTCCAAACATTTAACATTGATATAATATCGATTTAGTAATTTTGCACACCAAAAAGCACCACTAATATTGAACACTACACAGTTTATTGAAGCCGCCTTACAGGAAGATGTGCAAAATGGCGATTATTCTACACTTGCCTGCATACCTCCTGATGCCAAAGGGAAGGCCGTATTAAAGATAAAGGAGGATGGCATAATTGCCGGTATTGACCTGGCTGAAGAAATTTTCTATTTCCTCGAACCCGGCTCGGTATTCACTATATTTAAAAAGGACGGAGATAAAGTAAGCAAGGGCGAAACAGCCTTCGAGGTAGCGGCAAGCGTACATACAATTCTTAAAGCAGAACGGCTTGCACTCAATTGCATGCAGCGCATGAGCGGCATTGCAACCCTTACCCGCCAGTATGTAGATCTGATAAAAGGCTATCCTGCAAAGATCCTTGATACGCGCAAAACCACTCCTTTATTCAGAGCATATGAAAAAGAAGCCGTACGTATAGGCGGAGGTGTGAACCACCGCATGGGGCTTTATGACATGATCATGCTGAAGGATAACCATATAGATTTTTGTGGTGGTATTGAGAAGGCTATTGAAAAAACCAATGATTATCTCCGTATAAATGCACTTAACCTCAAAATAGAAGTGGAGACCCGCAGCATTGATGATGTGCGCAGAGTTTTAGCTGTGGGTAATGTGGACAGGATAATGCTGGATAATTATACACCCCAACAGATCGAAGAAGCCATAAGCCTTATAGCCGGCAAATATGAAACAGAAGCATCCGGCGGAATAACTTTGGAAAATATAGTAGCATATGCCCGCACCGGGGTTGATTTTATTTCGGTAGGCGCCATCATACACCATGCAGTAAGTATGGACCTGAGCCTCAAAGCACAAATACTATGAGCAAAAAACACATCGTGTTTATCATAAACCCTAAATCGGGTGTAGAAAGGCAGAAAGAAATAAAACAGGCAATAAACGCACATCTTGATGAGCATAAGTATTCTCATGAAATATGGAATACCGAGTATGCAAAACATGGTATAGCTCTTGCAAACGAGGCCGCTCAAAAAGGTGCTTATGCGGTTATAGCAGTTGGCGGTGACGGCTCTGTAAATGATGTAGTTCGCGGGTTGCTCGGTACAAACACATTGCTCGGTATTATACCTAAAGGCTCCGGCAACGGGATGGCTCGTACCATGCGTATTCCATTAGATACAGCGGAAGCAATCAAAGTGATCAATAAAGGAAATGCAGGTGATATGGATGTGGCATTTGCTAATGGTGAGGCATTTATTAGTAATGCAGGTGTTGCTTTCGATGCTTTGATCTCGAAAAAATTCGCCAAAAGCGAAACACGTGGCCTGATGGTGTATAGCTGGTTGGTCACAAAATATATGTGGCTCTATAAAGACCGCATATTCAAGATAACGGTTGATGGTAAAGAGTACAGCGCCAAAGCATTTATTGTGAATGTAGCGAACGGCCAGCAATTCGGGTATAACTTCAGAATTGCACCCATGGCCAGCTATTCAGATGGAATACTCGATGTGATCATTATTCGTAAGTTCCCGAAAATACTGGGCGGTATATTGGCACTGCGGATAATGACCGGCACTATAACAAAGAGCCCGTTTGTAACACACTATACCGGGAAAGAAATAATCATTTCAAACCCGCTACTGAAACTGATGCAGACCGATGGCGACGCACACGAATGCGCAAATGAAATAAAATTTACAATTCAGAAAGGCGCGCAGAAAGTGTTGGTTCCTTAAACAATGGTAATCTAATCCCCGTCCTCATTATGCTCTGAGGCCATACCGGTGAGGTCATATATTTGTTGTATATCCTTAAGGATAGCTTTGAAATTTATGTTCAGGTCTATTAATATCCCGGTATGAAGATCGAAAACCCACCCATGTACTATAGGATATCCTTTTTTCTGATAGCCCTTTTGCACATTGGCGGTTTTAATAACATTGGTCGCCTGTTCTTTTACATTCAACTCTACCAGTCTGTTGTACCGTAGCTTTTCATCTTTTATGGCATCGAGCTCTTCATGGTGCATCCTGTATACATCACGTATAGTGCGCAGCCACGGATTCAACAACCCCATATCTTTAGGTATCATTGCTGCTTTTACACCGCCGCAATCATAATGCCCGCATACAATGATATGTTTTACATCCAGGTGTTTTACCGCAAAGTTGATCACAGACATAACATTGAGGTCTGTATTATTTACAAGGTTGGCCACATTGCGGTGCACAAATACATCACCGGGTTCAAGCCCCATGATCTCATTGGCCGGCACACGGCTATCTGAGCAGCCTATATATAAATAATCAGGAGTTTGGTCACGCGCTAACTTTTCAAAAAAATCAGCGTCATTGGCTTTCATCTGCGCCACCCACTTCTTGTTGTTCTCAAAAATCTGTTCGTATGTAACCATAATACTTGGATTCTGCTGCAATAATACTTCAATTACAGATAACTAAGAAAATGTGGTTATAATTACGAATGGTTTGCGAGCCACTCGCTTTTCAGCAATCCTGCTATTACCACATCTTCCGGCATTCCATTTCTCATTATACTTTGCCTTATTATACCTTCTACTTTAAAACCCATTTGTGCGGCCACTTTTGCACTACGTTTATTTGTCTGTATAAAGTGTATCTCTATTTTATTGAGCCCGATTTTATCAAAAAGAAATTCGACAAATTTTATCATACTCCGGCTAATGATACCTCTCCCTTCATATTCTGAGCTTATCCAATAACCTATTTGCGCTCTTTTTGTTTCCTGGTCCCATGCATGCATGCCTATGCCGCCTATTATTTTGTCATGTTCGAATATTCCCAGTGCCAAAGCCTCCTGCATATTAAGCTGGTGTAATGACTGTTGTATGAATTGTAATGAATGCTCCGGTTTTGTGGTTTTGCTTACCCATTCCAGCCATGGGTTCAGGTGCTTGCGCGAGTTGTTCACCGCATCAAATAGTTCCTGCGCATCTGCAACTGCGTATGTGCGTAGCTGTAATTTATCGTCTATAATTATGGATACCAGGGGCACTGATTATTCTTTATCGGTTGATGTTATTTTCTCCCATATTTCAGGTATGCGCTTTATCCATGTTAGTTCACGCATTTTAGTTTTTGCATCAACAGCAGGTGACCCGAAATAAGTTTTCCCCCCTTCCAGGCTGGCCGGCACACCGCTTTGCGCGAGTACTACCGCTCCCTTGCCAATGGTGAGGTCTTTGCTCACACCCACCTGCCCCCAAAGTATCACCTCATCTTCGATGATAGCTTTACCACCGATCCCTACCTGGGCAGCAAAGAGACAGTTTTTCCCTATCACGGCGCCATGGCCTATATGTATATGATTGTCGAGCTTAGTGCCCCTGCCTATTATGGTATCCCCGCTTACTCCTTTATCTATGCTTGTGCCTGCGCCTATCTCTACATCGTCTTCGATGATCACACGCCCGCAGCTCTCCATTTTGTCATATTGCACTTCACGGTCCTTTCGGCGCTTAAAGTAAAAGGCGTCTGCACCAAGTACACACCCTGCATGTATGATCACATTATCCCCGATCACACAATGATCATAAATGGTAACATTTGGATGAATAAGGCAGTTCTTTCCTATACGTACATGGTTGCCAATAAAAACTCCGGGTTGTAAATGGGTGCCCGTGCCAATCACGGCACTATTGCTGATCATTTCATAGGCCGGCTCAAATGGGCGGAAATGCTTCACTATCTTTATATATGCACTGAATGGATCCGCGGTTACCAGAAGCGTTTTCCCATCAGGGCAGGGTACTTCTTTATTTATGATAATTACCGTTGCTGCCGATGTAAGGCAGGCATTATAATACTTCTCAAAATCAACAAACGAAATATCGCCATTCGTTACTTTATGTATCTCATTAATACCTGTAGTTTCCTGGCTGGCATTGCCAATGAGCTTTGCACCCGTAAAATCAGCGATCCATTGAACAGGAACAGCTTTTTCAAACTTCATATGCTATAACTTTGAAACAAAAATACAACTTTGAGCGGCGCTTTGTAAAAAATACCCTCAAATACCTTCTTTCTATTAATTTCGGCTATATAATTTATAATTACCATCTTGAACTACATCAACCTCAACGGAAAGATCATCAACACAGCAGATGCGATCATACCTATAGATAACGGCGCATTCAGGTATGGCTATGGCCTGTTTGAAACTATGCTGGTACAGGATGGTGTTATAAGTCTCTGGCAGTATCATATGGACCGCTTGTTTGCAGGGGTAAAACAATTATATTTTGTCATACCTGCATTGATGAGCCCTGAGTACCTGGGAAAAGAGGTGCTGCAAACCATTAAGAAAAATAAGCTGGAAAGACTTTGCCGCGTTCGTCTGCAAGTATTTGCAGGTAGTGGTGGTTTATATGGCACCGGACATATGCATCCTGGTTTTTTGATAGAATGTTTCCCCCTCGATGATAGCACATTGCAACTTAATACTAACGGACTGGTTGTGGGAATAGCTACCGGGATCGGAAAATGCAGAGACACGCTATCGAACCTGAAAACCTGCAATGCGCTTATTTATGCCGTTGCTGCACGACAGGCCCAAGAATCTAAATGGAATGACGCTTTGATTTGCAACACTGAGAGCCACATTATAGAAAGCACTATAGCAAATATTTTCTGGATAAAAGACGGTGTAGTTTATACCCCACCGCTCTCTGAGGGTTGTGTGGCAGGTGTAATGAGACGATTTATTCTTGATGTGACCAAAGTAACAGAGAAACGGTTTTCTTTCGGTGAACTGATGTATGCGGATGAGGTATTTTTAACTAATGCCATTAAAAAAATACGCTGGGTCGGGAACTGGCATGAGACGAACTATGGTAATGCTCAAACACGTGCAATATATGATTTGCTAAAGCGGGGTTAGGCACGAAATTTGTATCGTGTATTTTAAGTATGTTTAATCATAATTCGGTATAAATTATACACCTATGCGTTCCTTCTATTTTTTACTCGCGATATTGGTTTTTACTGCTCTTACAGTTAGTGCCCAAATTGGTTTTGGCCCTGAAGTGGGCTTTAATCTATCTAACTATACAGGAAAAGAAGCTGGTAAAAAGATAAGTAATAGCCCCAAATACGGTGGCATGTTCGGTGGCATCCTTGAGCTAGAATTGAGCGATCACTTTTTTTTACTTCCTGGTTTGTTTGATTATAGGAATGGTTATGCTAAATCATTTGCCGGGGGCACCCAAACTTATGCGATCAATACTATTGAGGTGCAACTTAACCTGGAATATAAGTTCGGGCCACCTAAAAAAGTGAAGTTTTTTGTTGGTGCTGGTCCGTACTTTGATCTGAATTATGATGGGGTGGTGGTAACATCCGTAGTCCCGGTTTACAGTACATATGATTTGAAAATAGGCAATGATGCGATTGATAATATTAAACACTTTGATATCGGGGTAGGCGTTTTTGCTGTATATCAAATAACGCGGGGTTTATTTTTCCGTGCCCGTTATCAGTATGGTTTCCTGAATATGCTGCCGCAGGGTAATGCCGGCAATTCATTATATAATCGCAGCTTCAGCCTTTCAATAGGTTACATGTTCCCCGGCGATCTGAAAGCAAAGCAGAAAACTCCACCACCACCGCCAAGGCGGGAAATAGAAGATGGAAGAAGGTAAAGAATGCACATAAATAGTTTTAACGATACAGCCTTTTGATTTTCAATCTAATCTTTTTGAGTAGATACTATATATATTTGGGTAGTATTTCGGTCCATTCTTATTTATCATGAGGTGTATTTATTTTTTACTGATCTCATTAACGCTTGCATGTCCTGTTCATGCTCAACTTGGCTTTGGGCCGGAAATTGGTATTGGTATGAGTAGTATGCACTTTGCCCCTCCGTTATACCCTATTGATTATACCGCAGCATCAGTTAGCCCTATAGTAAGTGGTAAGGTTGGCGGCCTTATAGATTTGCCGTTAAACAGGCACTTTTATTTACAAGCGGGTATTTCCTTATCAAGGGAAGGTGCAGTGCGATCTTTTTCTTATTATAAAAATGACAGCTTTAATGAGTCTGTGCACCAAACGCTGAACATCAATTATTTTCAACTACCGGTAAATCTTATTTTTAAAACAGGCATGCAGGGCAAGGGGCGTTTTGTTTTCGGGCTTGGTGCCACGGCTTCTTATATTGTTGGTGGCAGAAATAAATTACAAGATCACCAGGTGTTCAGAGATACCCTATATGCTACCAGCACAGATACACGGGTACAAATTGGATACACGCTTAGTGGTTTTGATATAGGTGTCAATGTTATTGCTGGGTATGAATTACCAACCGGGCTTTTTTTTCATGCCTATTATACAGACGGGGTCAATGATGTAGGTATCAATAGCGAGATAGACAAAAACAGGATGTGGGGTATCTCCGCCGGCTACCTTTTTGGTAAAGGCCGCAATATCAACAAAGATGATGACGACCTTATAGATAAGAGTACAGAATGAGTTTCGATAAAAAGATTTTTCTTTTCCTTCTCAAAATTGTTTCAGCAATTGTCTTTTCTTTTATTGTGATGGCTCTTATTATATTGCTATTTAGGTTTTTGTATAAGATATTTTTTGGTGGGTTGTCATGATAATTGGCTTGCTTCCACCAGTATATTTGGGCCTGTTTTTACTAGAACGTCTATTTTTCAGCATTATACGTAATGTAATTATCTTCATTTCATCAATTTTAACAACCTTTACTAACATCTTATTCACATAATGATTACTTTTGAGGCCGACTTTTTTTATAAATATGTTTGTGATGAAAAAGATGCTGAAAAATATTTTACTTGTACTGATCTGCTCGGTATGGGTATTTTATGCCTCTGCTCAAAACAAATCTTATATCTCCAATCATAAAATAGTCGCATCCATATTATCACAGCGTTATGGTATTCCTGCCTCTGTGATACTGGCGGTAGCTGCCGTAGAATCTTCCGGGGGTAAGGGACCAACAGCAATAGTGCTCAACAATCATTTTGGTATCGTTGGCAAAAACGACTTTGTAAATAACAAGGGTCACAAAAGCCGGTATAAGCAATACAACAATGAGCTGGCTTCGTATATGGATTTTTGCAAGCTTATATCCCATAAGCATTTTTACAAAAGGCTTAAAGGCAATAATGATTGCATAGCATGGGTAAAAGCCATAAGCAACGCAGGTTATTCAGAACAGCCTGAACAGTGGCAACAAAAAGTGCTGGGTGTACTTTCAGGCATCAGGTTGCAATCTTCTTATAGCCTGGCTTTAGGTAAGTAAGGTGCCAATACTAATTCAATAGTTATGTTTAAACTATACAGATTTGTTTTTACTGCTGTTGTATTGATATTTACCTGCGAGGTTTCTTTTGCACAAAAAGAAAATGATAAACCGGCATCATACAATGATAAGGTATTATATGGTGGTTGTTGGTTCGTACCGCACAATTCCGGGATCAATATAAGGTTTTCAGAATATTCAAATTTCCGGTTTCAGGATATTGATTCTACTGAACGCGAGGTAGTTGTTACCGGTAAATACCTGCTTGATGGTCATAACCTGTGGCTTATATATGACGACCGCCCAAAACAAAAATTCTACTTCTACAAGACCGAAGGCCCCGAGGAGCATTTTGTAATTCGGGGCTACCCACTTGAAACCAGCGAATACCATTTCGTGCATGGAGATTGTGAGTAATTCTTACCTGCATTTCTGTAATTACACAACATACATTTTAAAATTTAAGAGACCGGTCTCTTTTTTGCGTAATTTTGCGCCACTAAAAATAGTTTTATGAAAGAAGTATATATTGTTTCCGCGGTTCGTACACCAATAGGTGCATGGGGCGGGGCGTTGAAGGATTTTTCTGCAACAAAATTAGGTGCTATCGCTATAAAAGGTGCGCTCGAAAAAGCAGGAGTTAATGCCAATGAAGTAAATGAGGTATTAATGGGTTCTGTACTACAGGCCAACCTGGGCCAGGCACCTGCACGGCAGGCAGCACGTTTCGCAGGTGTACCGGATAATGTACCTTGTACTACCGTGAATAAAGTATGTGCCAGTGGCATGAAAGCGGTGATGCAGGGCGCTATGGCCATTATGCTGGGCGATGCTGATGTAGTAGTTGCCGGCGGCATGGAAAGCATGAGTAATGTTCCTTTTTATAATGCCAGCCAGCGCTGGGGTAATAAATATGGAGATGTAACACTGATAGACGGCCTTGCAAAAGACGGCCTTATTGATGTGTACCACAATTACCCGATGGGCAATGCATCTGATCTTTGTGCCAGGGAATGTAACATTAGCCGTGAGGCACAGGATGAATTTGCGATACAAAGCTACAAACGCAGCCAGGCAGCATGGGATGCCGGTAAGTTTGACAACGAAATAGTACCGGTAGAAGTGCCTCAGAAAAAAGGTGATGCAATAAAAGTAAGCAAAGATGAAGATCCATGGAATGTGAAGTTTGATAAGATAGCCGGCCTGAAACCTGCATTCTCTAAAGAAGGTACAGCTACAGCAGCTAATTCCAGCACTATGAACGATGGTGCTGCGGCACTCGTACTCATGAGCAAAGAAAAAGCAACCGCACTGGGTATTAAACCAATAGCTAAGATAATAGGCTATGCAGATGCCGAGCAGGCACCTGAGTGGTTTACCACTTCTCCGTCTATCGCAGTTCCAAAAGCAGTTGCAAAGGCAGGCTTGAAAATGGAAGACATTAACTTCTTTGAATTGAATGAAGCATTTAGTTCAGTAGGAATCGTGAATATGCAGAAAATGAATCTGAAACCTGAGCAGGTAAATGTAAATGGTGGTGCTGTATCACTCGGGCATCCGTTGGGTGCAAGTGGCGCACGTATCATTGGTACACTTATTAATGTGCTTAACCAGAATAATGGCAAGTACGGCGCTGCGGCAATATGTAACGGCGGTGGCGGTGCAAGCGCA
This sequence comes from uncultured Bacteroidota bacterium, assembly GCA_903882965.1. Taxonomy (GTDB): domain Bacteria; phylum Bacteroidota; class Bacteroidia; order Chitinophagales; family Chitinophagaceae; genus Nemorincola. Next base: position 11,768 of record CAIRZD010000397.1, on the reverse strand, counting down.
ATTGTTATAGAAAGAATGTAATTGATAGTTAGCAAAATGTTTTTTGGCAGTTTACAATTAGAAATTAATTGTAAACTGCCATTTTTCTTTTAATTTAACGCGGGCATGTCACTTACAAAACAATCTATCAGCAAAGTTGTATTGAACTATTGGTTCATTTTACTGGCCTATGTGTTATGTGCTGTTATAGCAAGTATACAGTTGGTGCTTGTAGGCCCGCATATTTTCGAAGGACATACTTATACCGATTACAATAATTACGTAATTTTCAAGCAATCCTTTTCGCATCTTATCCAGGGAAATAACATCTACCGGCTTTACCCTAACGAGCAGTGGGATCTATACAAGTATAGCCCCACATTTGCATTGTTCATGGGTTTGCTTGCACACCTGCCCGATATGGTAGGGTTAAGTATATGGAACCTGCTGAATGCGCTGACATTATTTGCCGCAATACAGATCCTGCCTTTTAAAAGAAATATCCAAAGCCTGTTATTATGGTTTGTACTCCTCGAGCTACTTACTTCTATGCAAAACGCACAAAGCAATGGTCTGATGGCCGGGCTTATGATAGGGGCTTATGCTTGTATGGAGCGTGGCAAAGTAGGGATGGCAACTTTGTGGATCGTGATCGCCTCATTTATTAAAGTGTATGGTGCTGTTGGGTTTTGCCTGTTCCTTTTTTATCCCGATAAAATAAAATTTATTGCTTATTCTGTTTTATGGACGGTTTTATTTGCAGTTATTCCGCTGGTAGCAACCCCGTATCAAACCCTTATATGGCAATATCATAACTGGGTGGTGATGATGGGGGAAGATCAATCCTCTTCTTACGGATTATCGGTAATGGGCTGGTTGCACAGCTGGTTTGGTGCTAATTCCGGCAAGAGCCTGGTAAATATTATTGGCATCATATTATTTCTGATACCTTTTGCCCGGTGGAAATTATATAGGGATGAAACATACAAACTATTGGTACTGGCGTTCATGCTTATATGGGTGATCATTTTTAATCACAAGGCTGAATCGCCAACATATATTATCGCCGTAGCCGGAGCAGGTATCTGGTTTTTTTCAAAACCTCCGAAAATGTGGCGTCGTATACTACTGGCTATTGTTTTTATTTTTACATGCCTCTCGCCTACAGACCTTTTTCCACCGGTAATCCGGCACAATTTCTTTGTTCCATACACCATAAAAGCCATCCCATGCATACTCTTATGGTGCGTTATATGGGTAGAATTAATGAGTATGAAGAAAAATAGTATACCCCGCAATTAAAGATATTTAACTCAGGTTTTGATATTATCTAAATGAACAATAAGTAGATGTCTTTATCATCAAAAGCAGTAAAGGAGTGATGTAGATTAGAAAATAAAAAAAAATTGCCCGATATTAGCGGAAGTATTATGAGATTCAATACTTTTGAACTTAGCTTATTATGAAATATAGAATACTCAGGTTAATTGCGTTACTTCTTTTGCTTTTAAATTTAAGCAGTTGCTTTCAGGGCAGGTGGGTACGGTATCACAACAAGAAGAACTATTACGTGCACCGTAAACATTACAGGTGGCACCATAGGCATCGTCACGGCGACTGGTGAGAATTTTATGTGTTGCTTTAATATTTCATTTCCTTTTTGTAGAAAATAATATTAATCCCTCAGTTTTTCATTCACACATATAGCTGTAATTATTTCATTTCTGTAACTATTTACAGGCCCTGTCTGTTCATATGCCTGCATAATAGATATAATCTATACCTCACTGATTAATATCATAGCTGTTTCATTAGAAAATCTACTTGAATTACAGCATTTAGTATTATTTTTGCCGCCTATTATTTATTTCATAAAAAGATAACGTATGCAAGAATTTGGCAAGAAGAATGCAGCAGTAAAATTGTCTGACCTTGGTATTAATGTAGGGATTGCACATTGGAACCTTTCTCCCGACGATCTGGTAAAGAAGTCTCTGGAGTTGGGGCAAGGCGTGCTTAATGATACAGGTGCCCTTTGTGTAAATACCGGCAAATTCACCGGCAGGTCGCCTAAAGACAAGTTTACTGTGAAAGACGCTATAACTGAAAATAGTGCAGATTGGGGCGATGTGAATATTCCAATGTCTCCTGAGACTTTTGATAAATTATATAATAAGGTTAGTGCTTACATGGCTGGTAAGGAAGTGTGGGTCCGTGATTCTTATGCATGTGCCGATCCTAAGTACCGCCTTAATGTACTTGTAGTAAATGAAACACCATGGGCTAACCTGTTTTGCAACGACCTGTTCCTGCGCCCATCGGCAAAAGAAATAGAAACACAAAAACATGACTGGCTCATTCTTCAGGCACCCGGTTTCCAGGCCGATCCTGCAGTTGATGGCACACGCCAGGGCAATTTTACCATTGTCAACTTTACACGTAAAGTTATCTTAATAGGCGGTTCTGCCTATACCGGTGAAATGAAGAAAGGCATCTTCGGGGTGCTTAACTTTATCCTGCCACATGATCATAAAGTACTGAGCATGCACTGCTCTGCCAACGAAGGCAAGAATGGTGATGTAGCATTGTTTTTCGGCCTCAGCGGCACTGGTAAAACTACCCTTAGCGCAGATCCTAACCGCGCACTTATAGGTGATGATGAGCATGGCTGGGCTAATGAATCGGTATTCAACTTTGAAGGCGGCTGCTATGCAAAATGTATTGACCTCAGCGCAGAAAAAGAGCCGGAAATATTTGCAGCTATCAAACCGGGCGCACTGCTTGAGAACATCAAGTTCTACCCCGGTACTAATAAAGTGGATTATGCTGATGCAAGCATTACAGAAAATACACGCGCCGCTTACCCAATCAATTTTATAGCTAATTCTAAAGAGCCATCATATGGTGGCCAGCCTAAAAATATTTTCTTCCTTACCTGTGATGCCTTCGGCATATTACCGCCAATTTCAAAGCTTACTAAAGCACAGGCTATGTACCACTTCATCAGTGGTTACACCGCAAAGGTTGCCGGCACAGAAGTAGGTGTTACTGAGCCACAGACCACATTCTCCGCTTGTTTCGGACGTGTGTTCCTGCCATTACACCCTACTAAGTATGCAGAGCTCCTTGGTAAGAAACTGGACGAGCATAAAGATGTAAATGTATGGTTGATAAACACAGGTTGGAGCGGTGGCGCTTATGGCACAGGTAGCCGTATGAAGCTCAGCTACACCCGTGCTATGATCACAGCAGCAATGAACGGTGAGCTGGCTAATGTGGAATACACGCCACACTCAGTATTCGGTATACTGATGCCAACAACTGTACCTAATGTACCATCAGAAATATTGTTACCTCGCAACACATGGGCTGATAAAGAAGCTTATGATAAAAAGGCTAATGAACTGGCAGGTCTCTTTGTAAAGAACTTCGCGAAATACGCCGATCAGGCCAATGACGAGATCCGTTCTGCAGCACCCGTGGTAATGGTGAGTGCATAATAACCCCAAACCCCTAAAGGGGCTTTGCTGGCGAATATATGGTCATCATTGCAAGAACTTTTAGGCATTGGTAATTATTAAAAAACAGGATAGTATATTGCTATCCTGTTTTTTTATGCAACAAATATTTATAAAAAAAGCTTAAACCATGTCATGGCGCTGAAAGAATATGCTCCGGCAAAGCTCCTTTAGGGGTTGGGGTTTTTCCATCCTCCCGGGTCCACTCTCCATTGTTCCAGTGTAGCCTTCTGTTCAGGAGCTATTAGTTTTTGTTCTTCACATACTTCCATCAGCGCTTTATAATTGCTGATAGTATATAGCGGTAAGCCTGCTTTTTCAAAAGCCTCATCTGCCACCGGGAAACCGTATGTAAAGAGGGCACACATGCCCAGTACTTCAGCGCCTTGCTCGCGTAGCACATCTACTACCTGCAGGCTGCTTTTGCCCGTAGATACAAGGTCTTCCACCACTACTACTTTTTGTCCTTTTTCCAGCACACCTTCTATCTGGTTACCCATGCCATGCTCCTTAGGTTTTGCACGCACATATATGAATGGCAGTTTCAGCAGGTCGGCAGCCATCACGCCATGTGCTATACCGGCGGTTGCTACCCCGGCTATCACTTCGGCATCCGGAAATTTGTCGAGGATCATATTGGCCAGTTCGCTTTTTACAAAGTCGCGGGTATAAGGGAATGATAACACTTTGCGGTTATCACAGTATACCGGGGAAAGCCAACCCGATGCCCAGGTATATGGTTTTTGCAGGTTGATCTGTAATGCTTTAATTTGCAACAGTTTTTCGGCAAATTGTTTTGGTGTGCTCATAACGCTCAAACCTACGCCAAATAAGGAAACCTTCAAAAAATAGCGCTATGAATTTTATACAAAAAATATTTTATAACGATAAGCCACTCATTCTTACCACTGATAAAGAGGAATATATCAATGATAATCCATCAGCAGAAGGCTATGAGTTTTTCGATGGGGCATCACTACGCAGTTATACACAGGCATTGCAACGTATGGACAGGCCTGGTACAAAAGGTGTTATAATAGAAGATATATCGGGCGATTCCTTATTGGCACAGCTAAATGCCATGTACCAAAGCATAGATGCCGCAGGAGGCGTAGTTTTTAATGAGGATAAAGATATACTTATGATCTTCCGTCGCGGCAAGTGGGATCTGGCTAAAGGCAAACTGGATATAGGCGAAACCATAGAAACATGTGCGGTGCGGGAGGTAAGTGAGGAAACAGGGCTGCAACACCTGCTGCTTGAAGAGAAGATCTGCGATACATATCATATTTATGCTCAGAATAATCAGCAGTTCATCAAGCGTACAGCATGGTATAAAATGAAAGGCACATCTGCCGATAAGCTAAAACCCCAAAAGGAAGAAAACATACTCGAAGCCCGTTGGGTAAGTGAAAAAGAAATAGCCCCATATGCCGCAAAATCTTATGAAGCTATTAGGGATGTTCTCAGAACAGCAGGTGTGTTAGGTGGTTTATCGGTTCATTAATTATTCCATATTTCATATAGACGATCAGTATAGATAACGTTCAAAAATCCTTTTTTCATTATTTTTTAACAACCTATTGCAGCATTCATATTGGTATTTTCCGTAAATTTATAGATACCACTACATGCGTAATAGTTACAAACATATTATCTTCTATACAATAGCACTTTCCATGTTATTGTCATTCATATGCTTTGGAGCTAATGCACAGCTTGATTGGCATCTTAAAAAAGATGAAGACGGGATTAAGGTTTTCACAGCAAATGCAGATAATTCAGATTTCAAAACAATAAAAGTAGAATGTACCGTAAAAGCTACTCCATCCCAGGTTGTAGCACTACTTATGGATATTGACAGGCAACATGAATGGGTGTACAACAGCAAATCCGGAACATTACTGAAGATGGTGAAACCAAATGAATTTATATTTTATTCACAGGTGGATGTGCCTTGGCCATGTGCCGACAGGGATTATATAGCTCATATTACGGTTAATCAGCCATCTCCTGAGCTGATTACGATCGATTCCCATTCAGAACCGGATATGATGCCGGCTAAAGAAGGCAAAGTAAGGGTGAGAAAATCTTCGGCTCATTGGGATGTAACTACCCTTAGCAAGGATCTTTTAAAAATTGTATATACTGTTAGTTTTGATCCTGCCGGCTCTGTACCTGCATGGCTCACTAATATGTTCGTTACTAAAGGGCCATTCCAGACATTCCAGAATTTAAGGGATAAAGTAAGCCTACCGGCATACAAAAATGCGCACTTCGATTTTATTAAGGATTAAGGAGAAAAGATATTACTCAGGATCACTTTCCCTGGTAAAGACAACATTTACAACACCAATATATCCCATGCAAACTATGGCGAGTATATAAATTGCCGGCAATGGAAGCCAGAAACTCGAAATACCCATTACCATTGAATTTGAAGGATCCAGGTCACGATAGAAAATATCCAGGCTATCACCGGTTTGTATTCCTTGAAAAAATAAGGTGCGAGCGGCGGCTGTGTGGTATATAGAAACCCTGTGTCTATTGGATTTCCATGTATATCGAGAACCGGAGATGTATCAGAATTGTCTGAATAAGCTCGTGTTCTTAACTCTTCAGTTCTTGGCTTTAAAGGCCCTTCAAAAACTACTGTAGGGTACGAATTTGTACTACTGCTATTAACGCGATAACTATATCCCACATGACGGTAGCCAGTCCCAACAACAACGCCTTTCTTTATGGTAAGGCCATGATATAATAGTGTTTTTATCAAAAAATAGGCGCTCCAGATAATTATCAGGCCAGTAATAATAATGCGATTCTTATTCATCTATATTAATACTTCACTTCCTTCGGCACAAACATACTTGCATTGCCACCGTTGCGTATCACATCACGCACCAGGGTAGACGATATAGTAGAGTAGAGCGGGGCGCAGGTAAGGAATATGGTTTCAATATCAGGTACCAGCATGCGGTTCATATCCGCTATGGCTTTTTCATATTCAAAGTCGCTCACGTACCGTATGCCGCGCAGTATGAATTTGGCATCTATTATGCGGCAATAGTCTACAGTGAGCCCTTCATATGGTGCCACTTCTATTCGTGGGTCGTTATGGAAGATGCTTTTTACCCAGTTTGTACGCTGCTCCACCGTAAACATCGGCTGCTTCGAAGAATTGATACCTATACCTATCACTAATTTGTCAAATAGAGAAACAGCCCGCTCTATAATATCCACATGTCCTAAGGTTATTGGGTCAAAAGTGCCGGGAAATAAGCATATGCGCTGCATATTATTCGTTTTATTGCTTAAAAAAAGTAAATACGGTGGTGCCGTAATTTTTCATTCGTTCAAAATTCGGATGCCTTTGATAATCATTCCGCGGTGAATGCTCCAATACAAAAATACCTTCCGGCAATAGCAGTTTTTTCTCAAATATAAGCAATGGCAGTTCATCAATGTTAAGCAGGTCATAAGGCGGGTCTGCAAAAATAAAGTCAAACTGGTCTGTGCACTGTTTCATAAACTTAAAAACATCTCCTCGTATTATGTGCAGCCTGTCAGCAATACCCAGTGCTTTCACTGTGTTTTTTATAAAATCTATAGTCGTGGGGTCGCGCTCTATTAGGGTAAGGTCACCTGCTCCGCGGGACGCCAGTTCATAACTGATACTACCTGTACCCCCAAAAAGTTCCAGTGTTTTAATCCCTTCCAGGTCTGTGCTGTTACTGAGCATGTTAAACAAACCTTCCTTTGCTAATTCTGTAGTAGGCCGTGCTGGGATACGTGCCGGCGGATTGAACCTCCTGCCTCCGAATTCACCTCCTACGATACGCATGCAAAAAGTTGGTTAGCTAGTGATATTGCAGGCCCCCAGCTACTGGTAATAGCATGGCCATTACCCGCTTTTATACCGGGGTAATATTGCGTCAGTTCATTGATGCGTTCGTACTCAGCTGAGCTCAGCCCGGTACACATTACCCCTAATTGTGTCTGGTCTATATCGTTTTCCTGGCAGTATAGGTTTATGGTGTACGCAATATCTTCTGCGCTGGTATAATTAAATACCCGGTGCCACAGCAATTGGCTGTTGTTATGCAATGTCAGGCATACCTGCTCATTGCTCAGGCAGCATTGCAGATGCAACGGTTGTTTATGAGGGTTGCGAAACTGGTATATGGCAAGCGGCAAAATTTCAGCGTGCTTAAAATTGATCTTGATAAGCTCGGTGATATTTAAAGGTACTGCATGCAGGTAATTAGCTTTTTCGTCCATTAAAAAGTATGGAGTTATTACATCATTGGCTTCTATAAAATGGATATGTTTCAGCCAGTTTTTAGCTTCATCTTCCATATAGAGCTCGTACGGCACAATAAGATTCTTATCGCTGCATATGAATACACCCTTTATTTTCTCCTTAATAGCAAGTATAGGTTCATTAGCTAGCAGATGTTCAAAAAAATCAAGCTCCCACACCGGCTTATTTTTATTATACCCTTTATAGTGCATGGTGAGCAGTTCCTTAGTAATACTAAACCCTGCTATAAGCAAGCCCCGCGGCACTAACACACAGATCACAAGTGCTACCCGCGATGATAAAGTATCATCCTCGCGCACATTATAAACCAGTTCGTTCGTATTATAATTAATGGTACCCATACAAAAGCACACAATAATAGAATAAATTTGCGAAACTATTTACAATATGAGGGTTTTGTAAATGCATGTTTCCCTTACAAAAACAAAGAAATTTGAGTTCAACCACCCATAAAAATAAACTCGGCGTTGCTGCCACAAACAGGCAGATCATTAAGTTAGCGGCACCTATTTCGCTGGCTTTGTTGATCCCGCAAATGAGTTTTTTCACAAATACCGTGTTTCTTGGCAGGCTCGGTATGCGTGAGCTGGGTGTGAATGGCATTACAGGTGTATTTTATCTTATACTATCTATGATCGGCTACGGCCTCAGCAGTGGCATGCAGATCCAGATGGCCCGCCGCGCCGGCGAGAACGATCAGAAAGGCCTTGCTCAAATACTTACAAATGGAGCAATGCTCTCCGTTTTATTTTCATTGGGGCTGATGTTGGTTACGCTATGGTTTGTTCCCATTCTGTTTGGCTATAGCCTCAGCGATGATAATAACTTCGCACTCAGTGTCAACTTTGTATACATACGTGTATGGGGCCTGCCATTCTTAATGCTCACGCAGTTATTGTGTTCTTTTTTTATTTCTATAGGTAAGTCGCGCGTGCTTATTTACGGGTCATTAGTAGCTACCCTGGTCAACGTTTTTTTTGATTACACGTTGATATTTGGCAAGTTCGGCTTCCCGGCATTGGGCTTTAGCGGTGCTGCTGTAGCTTCAGTCATTGCTGAGGTTTTTTATTGCGGCACTATGATCGGGTTGTTTTTTGGTCATAAGTTATACAGGCAATACCCCGTTTTTAATTTCCGCAATTTTGATTTCGATCTGTCGCAGCGCACATTGTCTGTAGCGTCCCCCCTCATTATTCAATTTTTATTCAGCATCGGGGGGTGGCTGGTATTTTTTGTATTCATTGAGCACCTCGGTGGGCAGTCGCTCGCTGCATCGCAGGTATTACGCAATATCTTCGGCATAGTCGGCGTAGGCACATGGGCGCTCGCTACTACCTGCAATACTATGGTCAGCAATCTTATCGGCCAGGGCAGGCGGCGGGATGTAACCGGCATTATCTGGAAGATCTGCAAGCTAAGCCTGTTATACGCAGTCGTCGTTTGTGCAGCACTTCTTATCTTTTCCCGGGAGTTTCTGTCTATCTATTCCAATGACCTCTCACTCATATCATTTGCCCTTCCCAGCCTTAGGGTGATTGTACTCGCTACATTGATCATGTCTTTATCCACAGTAGTATTCAATGGTGTGGTGGGTACAGGCAATACCCTCGTAAACCTCACTATAGAGATTACCTGTGTAGGCAGTTATCTTATCTATTGTTATTTTGTCATCCGCCTGTGGCATAGCCCGTTATATATGTGCTGGGGTTCAGAATTTATATACTGGACAACGCTTCTAATAGCATCTGGCCTATACCTCAGAAGTGGTAGGTGGAAAGGAAAAGAAATTTAATACAACTTAAGAGAATCTGCTAATTATCACATCAGCTAATCAGCTAATTGTACAGCTATATCTGCCATACTTATGCCATTGTGGCTTTCTTCATAAGTACACTCTCCGTTTTTTATCAGTAGTATCTGTGGCGATTCATGATGTACATGAAAATCTTCAGCTATCTTATTTGATATGGCGCGGTATGCCCTGAGATCTAAATAATAGAATAAAGTGTTTGCCACAGGTGTTTCCCGTTCCAGCCTGTTTTTAGCCATTGTGCTGATAGAGCAGGTGGTACTATGCTTAAATATTACTACAGGTTGTTGCTTGCTTTGCTCTTTTATTTGCTCCAGTTGCGACTCCTCACTAAGTGTAATCCAATTCATCCCGCAAATTTACGAAATCACCCTCGCATGCTCTAAATACCCTGATTATTTAATCTTATAAAAGAAAAAGGGCTCTTTTATGAGCCCCCAACTTTTTGGTTTTAACCTTTGATTTAACCCTAAAATTCCGCATTCTTCGGCGTCCTCGGAAAAGGTATCACATCCCTGATATTTGTCATCCCTGTCACAAACAGCACCATCCGCTCAAATCCCAGCCCGAAGCCCGCATGTGGTACCGTGCCAAACTTACGGGTGTCTAAATACCAATACATTTCATCAGTTGGTATGTGCATTTCCTGCATGCGCTGAGTCAGTTTGTCCAGCCTTTCTTCTCTTTGTGAGCCACCCACTATTTCACCTATCCCTGGCGCCAGTATATCCATCGCGGCAACGGTTTTTCCGTCATCATTCTGGCGCATGTAAAATGCTTTTATATCCTTCGGATATCCTGTTACGATCACCGGCTTTTTAAAATGTTTTTCCACCAGGTAGCGCTCATGCTCGCTTTGCATATCTATCCCCCAGCTCACATCATATTGGAACTTCTTCTTTTTATACGCCGGCGAATCAAGCAATATCTGTATCGCCTCAGTATAAGTGATCCGTTCAAATTTATTATTCAGTACAAAATCCAGTTTTTCTATCAGCCCCAGTTCGCTCCGCTCGTTCATTGGCTTTTGCTTTTCTTCATCTGCCAAGCGTGTTGCCAGGAACTCCAGGTCTTCACGATTATGCTCCATTGCATAACCTATGATATACCTGATAAAATCCTCGGCAAGATCCATATTGTCTATAATATCATTAAAAGCTACCTCAGGCTCTATCATCCAAAACTCCGCCAGGTGTCTTGCCGTATTCGAATTCTCCGCCCTGAATGTCGGACCAAAAGTATATACCTCGCTGAATGCCATTGCGCCCAGTTCTGCTTCCAGTTGTCCGCTCACTGTAAGGTTTGTAGCCCGCCCGAAAAAATCTTCTTTGAAGTTTATCGTTCCATCTTCATTATGCGGTGCATTATCAAATGGCAGCGTTGTTACCTTAAACATTTCCCCCGCGCCTTCCGCATCCGATGCGGTTACAATCGGTGTATGCAGGTATACAAATCCACGGTCATTAAAGAACTTATGTATCGCATAAGCCAGCGTATGCCGCACACGAAATACAGCACCAAATGTATTCGTCCTGAAACGCAGGTGCGCTATTTCCCGCAGGTATTCCAGGCTCGGTTTGTTCTTCAATTGCAACGGAAATTGTTCCGTATCGCAATCGCCTAATATAGTTAAGGTATCAGCTTTCACCTCCACACGCTGCCCTTTTCCCTGCGATGCGATCACGGTACCATCTACACTTATTGATGCCCCGGTAGTAATGCGTTTCACTGTAGCATCATCAGCATCCAGCCCTATAACTACTTGTATATTACCTATACACGAGCCATCATTGAGCGCTATGAATTGGTTATTCCGGAATGAGCGCACCCATCCTTTTACATTTACTTTATAATCACTTGCTTCGTTTGCTAAAATCTCTTTGATCTTTGTACGTTTCATTATTACTTTATTGATAAAATATTTCTTGTTTCGGATATTAATTTTACTACGTTACATTATTAAACCATTCTTTATTGGATACTCATCATTAAGTTATTAAGCTATTCTCTTATCACGGTCATTAAGCCATTGAGCTATTAAGCCATTAAGCCATTCTCTTATCACGGTCATTAAGCCATTGAGCTATTAAGCCATTGAGCCATTCTCTTATCACGGTCATTAAGCCATTGAGCTATT
>CAIRZD010000396.1 GCA_903882965.1 uncultured Bacteroidota bacterium | reverse complement strand
TTGTCTTAGTTTTACATTTTATTTATTTCATATTTATTTTTATATGGGTGATTTATGAAATGTCTCAATTTGTCGCAAAATATCTCAGAACATCACATTTTTGTAATGGTGTGGATATTTTCATTTTTCATGCCTTGAGATAATACTTATCCAAATTAAATAACAAATATTTTCATGCTAACTTTCATGCAGGGTTCGGAAAGGTTTCGCAAAGAAGTCAGAGATATATAAAAGGTATACCTGTTTTTGAAATTGAAAGGATATAAAATTAGGAATCGGGAAAATGGGAATTGAGAAAGTGTATGCACTTTTAGTTTGGGGTTCCGGTGCCAGTTGAAGATATGCTTGGACGGCATACTTTGCGTATAATTGTATGATTTAAACAGAACTTATTTCTATTACCTTTGAAATAGGTTGATATTGAATTTCATGAATAAATTTCTAAGTTTTTTATTTCTTTTCATTAGTTCGGTTAAAATACTTGATGCGCAGGTATTGCCGAAGGAAGACAGTAAATTATGTTACAGGATTATTGGTTTTTCATTTCCGGAGATGCGGGGTAACAAATACAAATTAGAAATTGCTATTGGGAATTATAGCAATGAGGCCTCGTTTACCCAAAATATTATCTATTCAGAAGCCGTGGACACAAACAAGGTAATAGCAACAGTGCCTTTTTTTGGTAAGGCGTATACATGGTGGGTTGTGTATACCGATAGGGGGCAAAAGAAAACGAATAGTATACTACATCATTTCAGTACGATGGCCACGGCTTATATGGATACAACGATAAACCGATTAAGAGTAATGAAACGGGCTGAAAAATATGAGGATGCCTATGTATTACTGGATGGTACAAATACGATGTATGATATGAAAGGTAGTCTTGTATGGTTTTTGCCGGTAGCCGACTCGCCGATCAGCAAAAGGATGTGCAGTGATATAAAGCTAACGCCACAAGGGACCATTACTTTTATGTGTGCAGCAGGCGCATATGAAGCAGATTATAACGGACATATTTTATGGCAATCTATAGAGGATAAAACAGGCAAAATACATCATGAGTTTACACGTCTTGCAAATGGCCACTATATGGGAATAGGAACAGAGCAAGTGTATTGGAAGTTACCTTTTGCAAAAGACAGTATTGCACATAATTCAGCAGACAGCGAGCGATTTTATTTGTCGGTAATGTTTGGCCGGATCGTAGAACTGGATAAAAACAGCAAGATAACCTGGGAATGGAAGAGTTCGGCGTATGCGAAAAAAAGTGACCTGGCTTTACAAAAAAGGATGAGCCGGACCAACTTTTATACACATATGCACGACAATTCATTTTATTTTGACGAAAAGAGATCTGTTATTTACCTGGGCCTGAGAAACATAAACCGTGTAGTTAAAATCAAGTACCCTACAGGAAAACCGTTATGTACGTATGGCACAATATATAAGCCGGGTATACGCGAATTAAGCAATGATCTGTTTTGTGGTCAGCACAGTTGTAAGGCTACAATGGATGGGGAGCTATACCTGTATAACAACAACACCTGCGAAGGGGGCTTACCTACAATTGCATTATTAAAAGCACCTGCAGGGGTTGATAGCAAGGCTGAAAAGATATGGGAGTACCAATGCAAGATTGATGATATCGCAGGGATGGAAACACTGCCGCCTTATATATTTTCATCGGGTGGAAATGTTGTGGAACTGCCTGACCGGTCTATGTTTGTATCTATGTCTGAGCCATACACGAAATTATTTATTGTGAGTCGGGAAAAACAGGAATTGTGGAGCGCACTGATTGAAAAGTATGATAGTGAAAAGAAAAAATGGACACCAAACCTTTTATTATACAGAGCAAGTATTATCAGTAACCGAAAAGACCTGGAAAGGCTGATCTGGAATAGTGAAAAAGATTAACTGCAGGATACTTTTAATTGTAGCTGTTTTGGGCTGATGAGATCAAACATTATTCATACCACACTTGCATTTATGCTATCATTTTTTATATTCCAGCCTGATAAAGAATTTTATTAAATATATTT
>CAIRZD010000395.1 GCA_903882965.1 uncultured Bacteroidota bacterium | reverse complement strand
TTTTAAAACCAATTTATACTTTTATATCCATTAACAACTCTCACGCACATGAGAAAAAATTGGCTGATCCTTATTTTAGCAACGATAATCGTTAGTATTCATTACAATTCAAATGCCCAGTCTAACAATAGAGAGAAATACAAAAGCAGGGCAAATGACCCTTATAGTAAGCTTTCTTATGGAAAAAAACTCCGTTATGCTGATGACCTCTATATCACCGGTAGTTATTTTAATGCCATTGATTATTACCAGCAGATAAAAGCAATTGATGAGCGCAACCCGTATATCACTTACCAGTTAGCTGATTGTTATCGCTTTACCCGTGACTATGTGCCTGCTGCGCATTATTACTCTGAGGCTGCGAGTTATGATATAAACGATTTCCCGCTTTCTACTTATTATGCAGGCTTAATGCTTAAGCAACAGGGGGAATACCAGCAAGCAATTGCTTCATTTAATCAATTCCTCACTAAGAATAAAAAATCTTCAGTTAAGAAAGATAAGAGTACTAACCCGCTTATTGCTCAGGACCCCGATAGAACCGTTGAACCGAAGGAAATGAAAGAATTTAAAAAGAGGGCTCAGTTGGAAATAGACGGTTGTACAATGGCTATCAACTCCATTAAAAATCCGGAAGCTGTTACTATTATTAATGCAGGGCCAAACGTAAACACCGTACGTACAGAACTTTCTCCTTATCCATTTGGCGACTCATCATTACTCTTCTCTACCTCAGGTCGTAACTTAGGTTACATTTCTGCAGGAGGTGCATCATACTCTGCAGATGAAACACACAATCTCGAGAAATTTTTTATCAGTCACAAACAAGCTGGTTATGTAGATTCTTTCCAGTGGCCATTGCCATTTAATGATGGTGGGTTCAATGATGCCAGTAAGCATACCGGCAATGGTTGTTTTAGCCCTGGCGGAGATATGTTTTATTTTACAAAGTGCGATGAAGGTGATACTATGAAGATCATCTGTAAAATATATTCTTCTCATTTTGAAGCAACCGGTTGGGGACCAGCGATTCTTGTTCCGTTGGGAGAAGAAGCTGGGTCATCTAATACCACACCTTTCGTAGCAAGAGTAGGTAAAAAAGATGTTATCTTCTTTTCATCAAACCGTAAGTTGCAGACTCGCGGCGGATACGATATATGGTATTCTGTTATTGATCCTAGAAATAATTCTTATCGCCGTCCTCAGAATTGCGGTAAGCAAATTAATACAACCCGCGACGAAATAACACCTTATTACGACCCACGTCAGCAGAAATTATATTTTGCTTCTGATGGTAGAAAATCTATGGGTGGTTTTGATATTTACGTAGCAGATGGTGGCCCATCACGTTATACAAATGTTCACGCTCTGGGCTATCCAATTAATACTTCTGCAGATGAGCTTTATTTTATTAAAGACCCGGTAGGTAAACCTGATGCTTATGTAGTATCTAATCGTATCGGTTCTTATGCACTTAAAAACCCAACCTGTTGTAATGATATCTGGCGTATACAGTATGAACCAAAATTGGTAGTTATTGGTAAGGTACTTAGCAAGAAAACTCAGGAGTTGGAACCACAGACCGTTGTTAAAATGGTAGATCAGAAAGGTGAAATGAACACATATAATTCTGAAGATGGAAACTTCCTGTTCAACATGTCTCGTGGGCATTCTTACGTTATCACCGGAGATAAACCAGGGTACACATCTTCACGTGCTTCTGTAAGTACAATGGAAATTAAACGTTCTGATCCGGATGATACTGTTATGGTTACAATATTCCTTGATAGCATCAGAAATAGTTTCAGCGTAAGTAACATTTACTATGATTATGACAAAGCAACTCTTCGCCCTGAATCAGTTGCCTCTCTTGATTCTGTTGTTAACTTCCTGAAAGATAACCCGTCGATCTCAGTTGAAATATATTCCTACACAGATGCAAAAGGCACTCCGGAATATAACCTTGCATTGTCTCAGCGCCGTGCACAGTCGGTACTTGACTATTTAGAGAAAAATGGGGTAGACAGAGGTAGACTTACCGCTAAAGGTTTCGGACAGAAAAACGCAGCCGCTCCTAACGATATGGACGGTAAGGATAATCCCGAAGGTCGTCAGCTCAACCGCCGTACAGAATTCCGTATCATAACAGATCTTCCTACGCGCAGAGTACTTTATAACAGTGCTATGCCTGGCTCTATGGATCAGCAGGAAAAGAATTTACGTATCGAAGATGAAAGTACAGATGATGAGCCTGCCCAACCAGGCGCTAAAAAACCAGCCAATAAAGATGACGATAATTAGTAATTGTCTTAATAGTTTATAAATTTATAAAGGTTGTACACACGTACAACCTTTATAAATTTATA
>CAIRZD010000394.1 GCA_903882965.1 uncultured Bacteroidota bacterium | reverse complement strand
TCAATTATTTCCTAATCTGTTAGTTCTGTTGGATGGGAATAGAGTGGAATCATACCATTATGAAAAGATTTAGGAAATTGCTGGTAATCTTTATCAAGCACAAAAGTATTTATTTCATCCATCCACGCTACTGGTTTATTGTTCATTTTGCCGCCATTATGTAAAGACCCACATTACCAAAAGCATAACCAGCGTAGCAAATAGCCATGCCCAAGTTACCCTTATAAGCCTGCTCTCCAGCGATGTATGCATATATAACTCCCGTTAAAATTATTAGCCAAGAACTCATTTTTTTTCCTTTAAATATGCTTCTATAGCTTTAGCAAATTTAATCCTTACTGCCCAATCGTTTTCACTATTGCCTCCTCTAAATCCAAGAGAGTACCAAATACTTTTTACTTCATCCGAAGTCATTTCTATACCCTCGGTAGCTGTCCATTAAATATATAAGTACCAGTGTGGGATAACTGTGCCCAAGGAGCAGCCCATACCTTAAACCCTGCTTTTCTGGAAATCTTACAGAAGTGATAATCTTCTGATAGCAGTCGATTGTTTGACTCTTCATCAATGCTAGTAGCAAAGAACTCATTGATCTCTTCTTTTTTGCGTTCTGTATCAACCGCCGTAAACATATCGTTAGTGTATGTTGGAACTTTTCCAATTAACCCTTCAAATACTTCTCGTTTAATCAGCATAAAGCCAGTGCCACCGTTAGCAATTTGCATTGGAGTGTATGTATCTCCCTCCAAAGACTCTGCATCACCAATAAGGTTTAATACAAATACTCCGGTATGCCTATGCAGTTCTTGTGGTTCAACTCCATTATTTACGGCTTTTGCTACATCATTCCAGTTAATTTCTTTTTTAGGATAAATTCCGCAAATAATATCTTTGTCGGCATGAACCATCCGTACAATATCTTGTGGATTAAATCCAACATCGGCATCAATAAACATTAAATGGGTAGATTCACTGGCTAAGAAGTCTTTAGCTAAACTGTTACGGGCACGGGTGATCAATGACTCGTTCATCATATGGGCATACTGCATAGCAATTCCGTTGCGGGAAAATATTCCTACGGCAGTCAATAAACCTACGGTATAAGACCCATTACATAATCCTCCATACATTGGTGTGGCTATGAATAATTGTATTTTTTTTTCTTCAC
Organism: uncultured Bacteroidota bacterium; assembly: GCA_903882965.1. Classification (GTDB taxonomy): domain Bacteria; phylum Bacteroidota; class Bacteroidia; order Chitinophagales; family Chitinophagaceae; genus Nemorincola. The sequence goes on along the minus strand of CAIRZD010000394.1, from coordinate 352 downwards.
TCATTATTTTGACTCCAGTAAATCACTAAGATTGATGCCACGTTCTTCTAATAAAATTTTAAACTTTTCCATTGCCCGTTTTTCAATATGCATAACAGTCTTGGCGTTTAAAAACATTTTTTCTGCAATTTCTCTTTGGCTCATTGCGTATTCAAGTTTATACGGCTGCGTCATCCATCCATCCTTTAATTTCAGAACGTCTTGCTTTTGCTTCTTCTGAAGCATAGTCATTTAATTGAAAGTATTGTTCGTAAGCATTTTCTGCCCAATAAGCAACCATCTCTGCTTTTGTTTCCAATCCCAGCAACGCATTAGCCATTTCATTTTCATCCATTGGCAACTTACGATCTCC
>CAIRZD010000393.1 GCA_903882965.1 uncultured Bacteroidota bacterium | reverse complement strand
TAAACTTAAAAATTAGTGTATACACCTTTTTTACCTGAAATGACTGTGTAGTTATTAATTATTTTGTCGTTCACAAATGCTTGCGGATTGCCTTGTGGAAATAGTTGATGTGCTTGTAGGATTGATCGTAAGATTGATGGTAGTGATAAGCAAAGGGGCAGGATGATTGCAGCCCTGACCACCATAATTATTATAATTATTATAATTACTAAGACCACCGCCATTACGATTGCCCGGACCGCCAGGCAATGCGCCCGGAGGCGTAGCTGGTGAAGTAATAACAACTATATCTGAGCCAATATAGTTTGCTACAGGAGTATATTGATATACGAGATTGCCATTAGGATCGATAGTGATGGTGCTTAAGGAAGCATGGGCAGGTGCTGTGGTGATCTGAAAACCGGGGCCATTCGTAACAACCGGTAATGTATAAGTATAGGTAGTGTTTTCGTTTATTGAGGCATCAATAGACTGGTTTGTAATTACCGGACGGCGCGCATCCATATCGCATTTTCTGCAGGATTGAGCAGATAATAAAGCTATGGCGACGAGCAATAAAAAATGTACTTTTTTCATACGGGTAATTATTTGATGCTGAGTGGATGATATTATATCAAATATAGGAAAGTTTCTTTTGATGCTCAAATTATATCTTCTTTCAAATTTGAGTGATATGATTACAGATGAATACCGAGAATTGGTGAATAAAAATAAACAATTAATTATTTATATTTGTATAAATCTACCTCTCATGAAAAACTTCTGCTTGCTTACATTATTATTAGCCTGCGCTTATAGCGGTATATGCCAGGATGTGTTTTTAGGTACTTCAAAAGACCAGATCAGTAATTATTACATCATGTCTATAACGCATAAAAGAGGCGGGATATCAGAGGTGTTTGAACGTGTAAGGCCGCAGGATGGTAAGCTGCCTGCCTTCAGGAAACAGATCATTGAAGACCGGCAAAAGATGAAGTTGAGTACGGAGGGTTTTGATAAGGTGGGCTACTGGCGGCGCAGGTTGCAGTATGACTGCAAGAAAAAGCAATACTGTGTGCTGGAAGCGACCTACTATGACCTGTATGGCCATGAGATAAAAAACAATGACCCAGACCCATCTGATGATGATGCAAAATGGTATGGAGTGCCTGCAGCTACGATGCGTGAAATTGAATTTGGCAAGGCTTGCAGATGATCTTAAACCCATAAATTAGCCGAGATTTACTGATCTACCGATCAAATAGCCAATATCGTTGAAAAAAAATGTCTCATTTTTGTCACGATATTGTCGCAGGCATTTTTGACAATGTTGAAAATCTATGTTGATATTGATAGTGGATTTGGGTTGCGATCATTTGCGTGTGCTGTTGAATAAACGGGAGAACTGGTAACGTATTATTTCGCTAACTTTATTGCCATTATAACACCTCAAGTCGTTTAATCATTCGTTTTTTTATGAAGCAATTATCTGTTCTCTTCTTGTTTTTTATATTCAGCTCTGGCCATGTGTACGCGCAAAAAAGCGGTGCGGATAAGGATAAGCTTGTTTGGTATACCAACCTGATGGACGCACAGCAACAATCGAAAGCAACGCATAAACCGATATTTGCATTCTTTACGGGCAGTGACTGGTGCGGGTGGTGCCACAAATTGCAGAACGAGGTTTTTTCGAAACCTAAATTCATAAAATGGGCACAGGATAAGGTGATATTGCTGGAGCTTGATTTCCCGAGAAACAAACAATTACCGGCTGAACTGGCACAACAAAACAGCAGTCTGCAGCAGGCATTTAAGGTGAGTGGCTACCCTACGGTATGGCTCTTTTTTATGGAAAAAGATCCTGTGGCGGAGCATATGAACATCTCGCCTCTGGGCTCACTGGGCTACCCTAGCGGCGCTGAACCGGGGAAGGAAGAAGTGAAATTTCTGGAGACTGCTAATGGGATATTGGCAGGGAAAAAACAAGGGTAGGTAATTATCAATCTTATTACGCGGCAGTAGATGAATAATGCTTTATCTGGCCAAGTTCTTTTTCTTTGGATATTCTTTCTTCTTCAAGGTCGTAATCATCTTGCAGGCCAAGCCAGAATTTGGGTGTGTTACCAAAATACTTTGATAATCTCAGCGCAGTATCTGCCGTAACGCGGCGATTATTTTTTATTATTTGGGATATACGTGTTTGAGGTATACCGGTGTCCTTTGCCAACCTATATGCAGAGATATGGAGTTCTTCTAAAAACTCCTCTTTTAATACTTCACCTGGATGTATATTCTTTAGCTGCTCATGATGCGATCAAGGTAAGTATTTTTAATAATTGTAGCAAAAAAAACTCAATAGAGTACTGCCATAGTGAGCCTCACCGAACTAGATAAAGTTCCTTGATTAATCCAAGTGCATATGCTGAGCACATCCTTCGGCGGGGCTCAGGATTACACCCGTGATTAAACATGTCTATTATTACATTCTAAACCTTTGAGAGTAGTAGGCAATAAATTTAAACTTCTCTTTCCCATCAAATATTATTTTCTCCTCTTCCAGGAAAGACAGGATTGGTTTGTAATCACTTAAATTGAAATCGCTCAAAAGAAATTTCTGCCCTCTAACGTAAAGCAGGATACCATCATAGTAATTTGACCTAGCAGATATCTGAGTTGATGAATAAGAATCTATTTCATTTACAAGAATAATTCTTGTCTTCCGAGTCAAAAAT
>CAIRZD010000392.1 GCA_903882965.1 uncultured Bacteroidota bacterium | reverse complement strand
TATACAGAAGGAAAAGCGCCTATCAGTTACTGAAAATAGCCCCTATCACTTGAAAACTAAAAACTTTTAATTTAACTTCGTAAAATCAAGAAACACTATCTAACAAAAAGTCCACTTTAGTTTGACTACATACACTATTAGCACAAGAAATTACAATCATCCGCAGCAAATCCTCTCACCAAGTAAAATAGATGTATACGCTATCCTACTCCAGTAAAATTTATTCCCAAAATTATTCTTGTAAATTTTAATTGATTTTGGCATAAACTAAAATCTAATAGTAAGCTTTTTTACTACTTTTGAAATACAATATTTTATGAGCGCCGGGAATCTTCTTATTGACAATGCTGTAATGCGGCTTGCGACCCGCATATACCGGCATTTTGATACGATCCCGCCCGCTGTAAAAATAGAGAGCTATCGTTTTTATATTATTTCCAATATCGCTTACACACTGGCGTGGTCCATACATGCTGCATGGTTTGGCGTTTTCTTCTACCTCGGCGTCTATGCCCTGATGTGGTTCCAGCTAATAAGTATAGGCTGCCACGTAACCGCAATTGTGCTTAACCGGAGCGGGCGACACGAGGCAGCAATGATCATAGGTATGCTGGAGGTAATAGCCCACCAGGTGCTGGCAGTTTACCTGCTTGGCTGGGGATCCGGCTTTCAGTTTATCATAGTAGCAATAGTGTTGTTCCCGTTCTTAAAGCACGATAGCGGCTGGCTGGTAAAAGCGTTTCTGTCACTGGCCTGTGTGAGCAGTTATCTATACCTGGAGATCAATGTAAAAACCCAGCCACCGGTATACACGCTTAGCCATACTGCAGAACTGGTATTCAACTATTCCAATATCATACTTTGCTTTATGTTCATGGCTACATGGGGCTCGTTCCTCACCATAGCTGTGCGACGCACGGAGTCAATATTACTGGAGCGGAACAATGCTGTGTTTGCCGCCGAAAAAGCCATGGAGCAGGCCGAACTGCAACGGCAACTGGACGTAAAAGAAAGGGATATGGAAATATACCGCCTGCGCAATGTGGAGCTTAAGAACAGCAATGACGAGATAATGCGGCGGAACATAATAATAGAGGAAGAGAAAAAAAGATCAGAAGCCCTGCTGCTAAATATCCTGCCGGAAGAAACAGCTATGGAATTGCTGCGCGAAGGATTTACCCGCAGCCGCAGATATGACCTTGTAACGGTAATGTTTACTGACTTTGTGGGCTTCACGCATATTGCTGAAACTTTGAAGGCAGAGGAACTGGTGCTGCGGGTAGATAAATATTTCCGCGCGTTTGATGAGATCATACAGCAATATGGAGTGGAGAAAATAAAAACGATCGGTGACGCCTATATGTGTGCAGGCGGCCTGCCCACTATAAACAAAACTAACCCGGTTGATGTGCTCAGCGCCGCCATAGATATGATGCGGTATATGGATGAAGAACACGGGCACCTGTTTAAAATAAGGGTGGGCATGCATACGGGGCCAGTAGTGGCCGGCGTAGTGGGCAAACATAAATTCCAATACGATATTTGGGGCGATGCGGTAAATATTGCTGCCCGTATGGAACAAAACTCCATACCCGGCCGCATAAACATATCAGGCGCTACTTTTGAATTGGTGAAAAACCATTTCAACTGTGAATACCGTGGCAAGATCGCCGCCAAGCACAAAGGAGATATGGAAATGTATTTTGTGAACGGGAAAACCGGCGGTATGATTATTTGATCATGGATTGTACAAAAACAACATTTTGAAAGCCATCACAATAATTATTATATCCATGACGCTTTTACAAGTAATGGGTTGCGCGTCTTCAAAAAAATCATCTTTAAAAGACCTTGCAAAAGTGGCGGAAATAAAACCGCTGGATGCCATAATAGTGCCCGGTGTGCCATTTAATAACGGCAGCTGGGATTCTGTGATGAAGGGACGTGTGCTGTGGTCATACATACTTTATAAGGATGGGTATACTAAGAATGTTATTTATTCCGGCTCGGCAGTTTATAGTGCTTATTATGAAGGTATCATTATGGGATTGTATGCCGAGCAATTAGGCATACCAAGAGCGCATATATTCTATGAAACCCGGGCAAGACATAGCACGGAAAATGTTTATTATTCTTACCTGATCGCCCAAAAACAAGGGTTTAAATCAATAGGGCTTGCCAGCGATCCGTTTCAGTCATCCTTATTACGCAGCTTTACCCGCAAGCGTTTTGAAAGCCGTATCTGGCATTTACCTATGGTCATGGATTCGCTGGCCATTTACAATCATTTGAACCCTGAGATCGACCCGAAAGCGGCCGTTGCAGATAGCTTTACTTCCATTACCCAAAAAGAATCTTTATGGAAACGGCTCAGAGGAACCATGGGAAAAGATATAAACTGGAAACAATATAAGAATGGTAAAGTTCCCCCACTCTAAATACCATGGCATGATTCTGTTATATCGTAAGCAACTACTAAAAAAGGTTATTATGAAAAACAAGATCATCACGTTAATGTTATTGGCTTTTATAAGCATTGCTTCAGTAAGCAGCGTTTATGCAGCAGACCGCCGCCATCATCATCCACACCACCATCACGGGCATCCCCATGGCGGCCATGACAGGCACTAGGTAAAGCAATAAATTAAGATTACATCCGGATAGTCCTTATAAAAAAGAGATTTATCCGGATGTATTCATTTTATATATTGCCATATAAGCGTTGTTTATCATACCGGCAACTGACTATTATCATACCAGCGGTGGCATGCGTTTTATAGGTTTGTTATAAATACCAGATCATGGAAAAGAAAAACAGCACAGATAAATTTCAGGGTTATCCGCACTACCCTGCTAATGAAGATATAACTAACGCCCAGAATAATAACGGCAAAGAAAGTTTTGATAAAGAAAATGTATTGCCGCTGGCCCAAAATGATACCATTGATGAGGAAGATGAAGATTTTGCAATAGTATCCGGCACTGATGCTGATGTAACTGAAGAAGACCTGCTTGCATTAGACGCTGCAGAACAGAATATGGATACTATTGACAGCAGCAATTTGATACATTCCTCTTTAGACAATGTAGACAATGAAGGCGACCCGCTAAATGAAGATAGCAGCCTTATGCAGGATATGACCGGCGAAAGCCTGGATGTGCCCGGCAGTTCAGCCGATGATGCTGATGAGCGTATAGGTGAAGAGGATGAAGAAAACAACTACTATAGCCTCGGTGGCGACAACCACGAATCGCAGGAAGAAAACAAAGGGGAATAGTTGCTGCTAATTAGCTGCCCGTCCTAGCTTACTGTTCTTATACCCGTATACAAAATAAAGCACAAGGCCTACAACCAGCCATATTAAAAACCGCCCCCAGTTGGTAGTACCTGACTCTGACAGTAAATAGGTGCAGCAGAGAAAGCCAAGTACGGGTATGAGCGAATAATTCTTTATGAAAGATAAAATGGTTGTTACTATAAAGGTTATTCCAAATAAAAAGAAAGGCACTTTGCCGTGAATAGTATCCCAGGTAATATTACCTTTTGCATCCGCGAAATTCAGATATTCCTTAAAACCGCCGGGGTAGTATTTTTCAAATAAAATGATAGTGGCTATAAACATCGCCGGCACAATCCATTTACCATTTATATAAGGAGTTTTAAATTTACTTTGTAGGCGGTTTTTATCATTTTGCAACTTCAGTATCCCGCCACATACTAACACAAAGGCGAATAAAGTGCCTACACTTGTGAGATCTACCACAACAGTAAGATTCATAAACAATGCAGGTATTCCCACTATGAAACCGGTAAGGATAGTAGAAAATGAAGGCGTTTTATATTTAGGGTGGATCTTCGCAAAAATCGGGGGCAACAATCCATCCCTGCTCATACTCATCCATATACGCGGCTGCCCGAGCTGAAACACAAGCAGTACACTGGCTGTGGCTATAACAGCACTAATTGAAATGACACCAGCTATCCAGTTAGCCCATTTACTGTTCATTGTGCTGAACACATATGCGAGGGGGTCGCCGACATTGAGGTTTTTATAACTCGTCATCCCGGTAAGCACTAAAGCTACAAGCACATACACCACTGTACATATTATCAGTGAATAGAACATGGCTTTGGGCAGATCACGCTGGGGGTTTTTACATTCTTCGGCAGTGGTACTGATAGCATCAAAGCCAATATAAGAAAAGAATACAGCTGAGGTGCCGGTAAGCACACCGCCAATACCATTGGGCAAAAAAGGTGTCCAGTTACTGGTATTTACATAAAAGCACCCGGCTATCATTACCAGTAGTATTATGGCTATTTTGAGGATCACCATAATATTAGTGCTTCTCCGGGACTCCTTAATACCAATATATATGATCCATGTAATTATCCCCGTGATAAAAAATGCAGGCAGGTTGCAAATAAATTTAAAATTCCCGAAAGCGGGTGCATTTGCCCAGGCCATTTTCGCGGCATCTGTTACGCAGTCTTTTGCAGTCCAGTAGTCGGTTGCCAGATACTCCGGCATATGCATATGAAAGCTACCGATGTGTATACTGTTCACCAACGCAGTGAAATAATCGCTCCAGGAAATGGCTACTGCAATATTGCCTATTGCGTATTCCATAAGCAGGTCCCAACCTATTATCCAGGCAATGATCTCACCAAACGCTACGTATGAATAAGTATACGCACTTCCGGACACAGGGACCATACTTGCGAATTCGGCATAACAAATGGCTGAAAAACCACAGGCTACAGAAATAAAAAGAAACAACAGAATTATTCCCGGTCCACCATCAAAACTTGCTTTACCTATTGTAGAAAAAATACCTGCACCTACAATTGCCGCAATACCCATAAAAGTAAGGTCCCGTACAGTAAGTACTTTACTCATATTGCTACTGTGCCCATCAATAAGCCCATCAGCCACTTCTTTGTTAATATGCTCAAGCGATTTTTTACGGAATAAATCTTGTTTCATTATAAAACCAAAAGTAATAATCTATGCGCGGATTCATAGGGAATTCTTAAGCAAATAAATATAAATTACTAATGAACCGTTAATGCATCAAAAATGATTGCATGCTAATTTTTAACTAATTACATTTGGAATTAATAAATCCCCCCAATTTAAAACGATTTTTATGAAAACATTTTACAGCAAAGCACTTCTTGCTTTATTCGTAGGATTTACGCCATTCATTGCCCAAGCGCAAATTTCAGGGCCTAGCACCTTATGTACAGGATCAACAATAGTTTTGAATGATCCAAACACAAGTTTTTTATCATGGCAAAGCTCTGATCCTTCTATTGCGTCAATTGACGGGTTCGGGAATGTTAGTGGTATTAATTCCGGATCTGTTGTCATATCCTATTTGTATTTTGATATTTTTTCCGGCGAGCAAGTTGATACGATGACAGTTACAGTGAATTCTGTTCCTGATCCTGGGTATATGTACTATACTACATCTACTGTTTGCCAGGGATCAACCATCATACTCAATGAGTCGGTATCCGGAGGGGTATGGAACAGCAGCGATAATACGCTTGCTATAGTGGATGGGTCAGGAAATGTAACTGGTGTTGCTGCCGGAAGCCCCACAATATCTTATATTGTTACCAATGGCACTTGTTCCGCATATGCCGCAACAACCGTTTATGTAAATCCGTTGCCAATAGCAGGAACAATTACAGGCAGCACAAGTATTTGCATAGGTGTTGGAGGTGCAAATCTGCCACTAACCGACGCCACACCGGGCGGGGTTTGGAGCTCCAGTAACACATCAGTAGTTGACAATTTTGCCGGCAGCATGTATGTATTTACAGCAGGCACAGCTACAATATCTTATACAGTAACAAATGACTGCGGTTCAGTTTCTGCAACTTCCCTGTTTACTGCTAATGCATATCCTGATTATGATGATTACCAAATTGTCGGAACTATTTGCGACGGAAGCAATACTGCATATGCATACGATTTGGGTACGTCGTATCCTTCCGCAGTGTGGGTGAGCGGTAATGCTGCAATAGCAACTATTGATTCTGCTTCAGGTGTAATAACCGGTATTTCAGCCGGTACTGTTACCATATCATATGTAATGGTGCAGGGCGGCTGCTATCTGACCTTACCTGCTACCGTGCTCCCATTACCTAATGCAGGTACTATCAGCGGTTCAACAAGCCTATCAAGAGGTGGTGGATCTACCCTGACAGATAACGGCGCCAGTGGGGGAACCGGTACATGGAGCAGTTGTAACAGCTTAATAGCAGCTGTAGATGGGGCAGGCGATATAAACGGTATTGCTGATGGCAGTACACTTATTTCTTATACTGTTTCAGGCATTTGTGGTACTGCATATGCTACCACTAAAGTAATGGTAGGTAATTGCACCACTGCTACCAATATCTCCACTTTTGCCGGAAGCCATGTAAATGGTGTTTCTGGTGACGGCGGAGCAGCTACCGCAGCCGAGATAGGCAGCTCATATGGTGTTGTTGCTGATGGTAATGGCAATGTATATATATCAGACTATTTAAATAATGTTATCCGCATGGTAGATGCTTCAGGCAATATACATACCATTGCAGGCATTGCCGGAAACGGTGGTTATAATGGTGATGGTATCGCTGCCATTTCCGCGCAACTTAACGGGCCGGAAGGCATGGCGCTTGATGGTCTTGGCAATCTCTATGTTGCTGATAAATTCAATGAGCGTATCCGGGTGATCAATTTAAATAACGGTACAATACACACTGTTGCAGGTAATGGCCTCCATGGCGGGTGGAATGGCGCAGGTTTTGGATATGGTGGCCAGGCTATACAGGCCAGCCTTGACTTCCCCGTTGCAGTAGCTTTGGATTGCAGTGGCAATATCTACATATCTGACCAGGGAAGTGAAACGATCCGTAAAATAGACCCGTCAGGTATTATATCCAACTTTGCAGGCACTCATGCCGGCGGATACAATGGAGATGGCATACAGGCCACTTCTGCTCAACTCAATAACCCAAGCGGTATTACTGCTGATTGCGCCGGCAATGTATATATAGCTGACGCATGGAATAACAGGGTGCGCATGGTCAATGCAGCAGGTATTATTACCACTATTGCAGGTGATGGCACTCCGGGTTATGGCGGTGACGGAAGCCCGGGTGGTTCTGCCCAATTATGGATACCAACAGGAGTTACACTTGACGCATGTGGCGATCTGTATATATGCGACTGGCAAAATAATGTAGTAAGGTTCTTAACACCGGCAGGACCAACATGGTATATCTCTACTTTTGCAGGCAAAAACGCTAACGACTGGCATGGTTATGATGGTGATGGCGGCCCGGCAGACTCGGCTTATATGTACCTGCCAAGCAGCCTTGCCATAGATGGCATTGGCAATGTATACATTGCTGATTACGGCAATTATGTGGTGCGGGAATTAGGAACAAACACTTATACAGCAAGGACTTTTGCAAATGGGACTACACAAAATATGACTGTTTGTGAAAATGAAACTGCTATTCCTATCAATAGCCAGCTGGCTATACCGGATGCGGCAAGCGGCAAAACAGAAACATTATCAGTGAGTGTGAACCCATTACATGGTACACTTAACGGATTCAGCGCTACTGCCACCTCAAGGGCAGGTATCACAACCCCAACAGGATTAACTTATACTCCTGAAGCAGGTTATACAGGTACAGATGCTTTTACAGTGGTAATGAAGGATGGAACTACCGCTGCATCAACAACAGTTAATGTAAAAGTTAACCCATTACCAAATGCAGGTACTATTACGGGTGGTGCAAACATATCCAGTGGCAACAATATTACCCTCGCTGATGCAACAGGCGATAAAAACGGGATATGGAGCAGCAGCAATGACCTGATCGCTTCAATAGACCAATCAGGAAGTGTGACCGGTGCAGGAAACGGCATTGCCAACATCTCTTATACTGTTACAAACGGTTGCGGCTCAAAGAGCGCTACTACAGGCATTGTAATAGCAGGACAGGATGTAATGGAATCAAAAGCCCTGTTGTTCCCTAACCCTAATAACGGAACCTTCCAATGTGAGTTTACAAGCGTAAACGACTGCCAGCTGGAGATTATCGTATCTGACGTTACCGGCAGGATCGTTTACAAACAAAACGTTGAGGCCACAACAGGTACAAACATTATCAGTGTTAATTTGCCGGCTAATATCCAAAGGCCATCTTTATTAAATGTGGCATTAGGCAACAAAAATATCAAGTACCCTACAGTAAAAATTACTGTTACTGAATAATATTAAATATCCCTTTTGATCAAAATGCCCTGCTGGATGTGGGGCATTTTCATTGGATGAAATCAGGCCAACTAATTCATGACAAACATATGTTACACGTATTATCAGGAAATATTCGTCCTCGCTGTTTGAATTATTGTATCTTAATTGATAAATCATAAACTTTGTACGATTACCTGCAGGCAGGGAACTACCATGAATAAAGATAAAATCTGGCTTTCAATAACCATTGCTCTTGCAATATGCCTTACCATATGCACACTATCCTATTTTGTCACAGAACCCTGGCATGTTATGCCGGGCTTGTGGGGAGATAGTCCTAAGAATTACTTTACATACATATACCAATGTGCTTATGGAAAAGGATTTTGGTTTGAGGGGATGAACTACCCATATGGGGAACATATTGTATACACCGACGGTCAGCCATTGTTATCATTACTCCTCACCTCATTTCATAATGTAAACCCCAGCATTGCACTAACTACATTATGGCTGCTTATCGGGGTCAGTTACGTATTATCTGCTATTTATAATTATAAGATATTAATTCACTTCAAAGTGAGCCAGCCAATTGCTACAGTTTTCGCAGGACTTATCAGCATTTTATCACCACAAGTATTCCGTATCATAGCCCAATTCTCACTGGCATATATATGCGTCATGCCAATGCTATTTTACTGGACTATCAAATATCACGAATCATCGCTACGAAAATATTGCGTTTATATCTTTCTCCTTGGCATTATAACCGCTTTTTTACATCCATATTTTGCGGGCATGATGATGCTATGGACAATAAGCTATATCACTGGTTATTTTGTCTTTACCCGCATAAACATCAAACAAAAGATAAAGCACATAACACCTATGCTTATCAGCATTGCAAGTGTGCTGGCAACGATAGCAATAACTATGTGGATCACTGACCCTGTAAAAGACAGGCCTGTAAACCCTTACGGAGTGTTAGCAAACACGACTAATGTAAGCGACATCGTCATCTCCGGCTTTTCACCGGTATGGCAGTATATTATTGACCATAAGATTTTTGGTAACGCATTAACAAACGTAAGCCTTGATGGGGAAGGCTATGACTACATAGGAATAGTTACTGCCCTTGCTTTAATTTTCTCATTGGCGGCCGGCATTATCCATATACTTAGAAAAAATAAAGCTGGCATCCTGGTGAGCCGGGAAGGGTTCTCACCTATTTGGTTATTTATGGCTTTCAGTACATTATTATTAAGCATGGGAATACCATTTATATGGCATATGGAATGGCTGCTTGATTATGTCTCTGTTTTACGTCAGTTCAGAACAATAGGCCGGTTTAGCTGGATGTTCTATTATATCATCTCAATCTATGCGATAATTGTGATCTATAACGGCTATAAAAAGCTCGTTGCCCGCCGCGGTTTTTTCATGGGTGGGTTGCTATTGTTTTTGTGTGTTGGCCTATGGAGTTTTGAGGCTAGCGGCTATATAAAATATATCAGGAACATAGCCGACAAGGGGCGCGACAATTATGATATCTTCTTCTCCACATCTGGGCAAGACTGGAAATCATTTTTACAAACCACGCATTTAACTAATAATGACTTCCAGGCAATATTAATGCTGAACTTCTATCATGTTGGTTCTGAAAAATTATGGATCGGGGAAGCCGGCATGCAAATGACATGTGCTGCAAAAGCTGCTTTTGAATTACATCTTCCAATAGTAGATGTAATGATGTCGCGCACATCATTATCGCAAACAGAAAACCAGGTAAAAATAGCCGGGGGGCCATATGTGGTGAAACCAATATTGAGTGAGCTAAAAAATGACAAACCTTTCTTATTGCTTACATATGACAATGACACAATTGAAAATGACCAAAAATACCTGCTTCAAGCATCTGATTATATAGGGCATTATTTCCGCTGCAAAGTGTACGCTTTTTACCCGCTCCGGCAGGCCGAAAATGACAAACGGAATTTAGATAGTGTTGCCAAAATACTTCCGTTTATGACCCGCACCGATACATGCGTAGTAAATAAAGGAGATTGGTATGTAAACCACTTAGATAACGTGCATGCTGAAAGCAATTTCTTTGGCAGTGGCGCTATGCCATGCATTTCGGGCGAGGATAGTAATATAGCGATGATACCAATAAAACCGGTAAATGACAAGCAGGAATATGAGTTTTCATGCTGGTTTCTTTTAAGCGATAAAGACTGCAGGTACCCTTGCGTCTTCTTAGAATCATTAGATAGCTCCGGCCATGTTATTGCAACAACAGTAATGGAAACCAAGTACAGCGTGGATAACCACAACTTATGGTTTCGGGGGGCAGTCTATTTTTACCCGGGAGCAAATTGCAAAACCATCCGTTGCAGGCTTTCAAGGGGTAGTATCCCAAGCTATAAAATCATGGATGAAATACAATTGCGGCCTTCAGATGCCCTGATCATATCTAAGGCTAAAGATGGGAGCTTTATGGTAAATAATCATTTCTTCAAAAAATACAAATAAGTAAAATCAACGTGGATTAATAAATTTTTTTTCTTCTGAATAAATCCCAACAACTTTAGTACTTAATACCTCTACTGTCGGCGCCACCATCAGGTCCTTATCAAGTATAATAAAGTCAGCCATCTTGCCCACTTTAATGCTGCCAGTTTCTTTCTCCCCAAAAATCAAACTTTGCATTCTGTATGTTCAGATTGCAATACTATTTTTCTAATAAAATAAACTCGACCCGCCTGTTTTCGGATTTACCTTCTTCCGTCTTATTTGATTTTAAGGGCATGGTTGAACCCAGCCCTTTCGTTGTTAATCTTGCAGCCGGAACGCCTTTCGCAACTAATTGCTTCTTTACTTCCTCAGCACGCTTAACGGATAAATTCAAATTTGAAGCAACGCCGCCAACACTGTCTGTGTGGCCATCAATTTCAATGCTGATGGCAGGATTCTTTAGCAGCCATTCCGCAAACTGAGCCAGAAATGGATTACTATCTTCGCTGATCACGGCTTTATTGTACTCAAATAGTATAGAATGAGTAACAAATCTCTTCTTCGTTATCAACCTGGTAAAATCGAGCAGTTTGCCATTAGCAACTACAACGTGCTTACAAACTGCATCGCTGTCCAATCGAATGTACAGGCCAAACGGCAGAAAACCGCCGTCCGGAATGTCTAAAATCCGGATGCTATCAAGATAGCAGGAGATGTGTCGATGATTATATGAAAAACCCAGATGATACCAATGGCTATAGGAAAACACAACCGGTGGCCCGAACTTATAAGAATCCAAATCACGGAACGGTACATCAACTATGCCGTGAGAAATACTATAGTGCTGGTCTTCGTAATAAAAAAACAAAAACTGGTAAAAATCACTATCTATAAAATTCTTGTCTGACTTGCCTAGGCGAAAGGCGATGCCAAGATAGTCTTCTTTGTCTTTTAGCATAAAGTCACATTCAACGGTGAAGCTATCTGTAAGCGCTTCTTGGAATATAGGCTTAACGAATGTCAGGCCATCGGTACTTAACACTTTATCCGCCCCCTCTTGCCGGACGATCGCATGGGTCTTAGTGCCTCGAACGGCGTAATTAACCATCCTCTTCCATTTATGCGGGAAATGGCCCAATGAATCGTCGTTAAAATTATCTTCAAAAATTATGTGCTCCCGTGGAGTAAACCCCTTAATTGAAGATGTACCATGCGAACTACCCTGTGCAAAACAATTTGCACAGTGCATAAGTAAATTGAAAAAAAACATGTATCTCATGGCAGATGTAATTTATGACAAATTCTGCTTGTTCGTCTTTTAACCCGCTCTTATAAATTGCTAACATATTGTTGTGTTCAAAGCTTAATAAACCTTCTTTCCACCACTATAAGTCCTAACTGCCTTAGTACTTAATATCTCACTTTCAGGCGCCTGCATGAGGTCCTTATCAAGAATAATAAAATCAGCTTTTTTCCCAGCTTCAATACTACCTACTTCTTTTTCAAGAAAATCTGCCTTCCCAGCCCATATCGTCATACCTCTTATTGTCTGTTCTCTGGTTAATGCGTTCTCCATTTGAAAACCACCTGAAGGAAACCCTTTAGCATCTTTACGAAACACAGCAGCATAAAATGTCTTGAACGGAGATATATCCTCCACCGGAAAATCAGTGCCCAATGCTATCCACCCGTTTTGCTTCAGTAATTGTTTATATGCATATCCGCCCTTCAACCGCTCTGCGCCTATGCGATCTGCGGCCCAATACATATCGCTGGTGGCATGTGTAGGCTGCACAGATGGAATAACAGAAGTTTTACCAAACAGGTCAAAATCATTTTGGTTCACTACCTGCGCATGTTCCACCCGCCAGCGCTTGTCATTCTTACCTTTCAAGTATTTGTTATAAACCGTTAGTATCATCCTGTTACCACTATCCCCTATCGCATGGGTGCATAACTGAAAATCTGTAGCTGAGATCATTTGTGCAAGTGAGTCACAATGGCTTTGCTTACTAAGCAGAAACCCGGTTGAGCCCGGCTTATCATTGTATGGGGCCAGCAGGCATGCGCCCCTGCTGCCCAGTGCGCCATCAGCATAGGCCTTAATTCCTTTTACAAATAACCGGTCTGTTTTGTATGGCCCTTTGGCAAGATAGCGGCTGAAATTAGCCGTATCATCACTGAGCATCACATACAGGCGCATTTGCAGTTTACCTTCCTGTTGTAGTGTGTCAATAACTGCAGCATCATAATACATCAGGCCGCAATCGGTGATCGTTGTAAGCCCCTGTGCAAAACAATTTTTCTGTGCAGCCAACAACCATTTTTCATAATCAGACTTAGTAGCCGGGGGTATAACTTTGTTTACGAGTTCTACAGCATTATCAATTAGTAAACCTGTGAGTTTCCCGTCTTTGGTTTCTATTTCGCCACCTTCTATTTTCTGTGCGGGAGTTATGTGCGCCAGGTCCAGTGCTTTTGTATTAGCAATAGCCGCATGCCCGTCTACCCTATCCAGCAATACAGGTTTACCAGGAAACAGTTCATTAAGCGTTGCATTGTCAGGATATGCATGTGCAGGAAATTTATTCTGGTCCCACCCCCTGCCACGTATCCAACTCTCTGAAGGATGTTCTTTTACAAAAGCATTTATGCGTGTGATAGCTTCATCCCAATTACTGCAATCATACAAATTGACCTCAAACAAAGAACGCCCATAACCCACAAAATGGGCATGAGCATCAATAAAACCGGGGTACACAGCCATGCCATGCGCATCGAGTATACTATCAGCCCTGTAAGACTTCAGTATATCATCATTCTTACCCACTGCTATTATCTTACCATCTTTCACCGCAAAGGCTTCAGCTGTGTGGAATGCACTATCCACAGTATAGACCTTGCCATTGTGCAAAATAAGATCAACTGCCTGTTTTGTATGGCAGGAGGTAAATGTCAGCAGGATCACAATAAGGAGCCTGTAATTAATGAGGGTCAATTTCATGATACGATACTTTGTAGGTTTTGACTTTTCCCTTTTGACTTAGCTTACTGATATTGTATATAAATAGGCCGTGGGTAAAGCTTTAGCACTTCTTCCGGTGTCATCATCTTTTTCCAGGGAGGGGTAATAATATCATTTTTATAAAACAGTTTAAAGCCGGTGAATTGTACCGGTTGGTTTACTTCAGCAAGTTTGTATGAGCTTATCTTTTTTGCAGGGAATCCCCATCCGTCCATATCCATCACCATTTGTACTTCCGGCCTTAGCGCAATTTGCTTGTAATTAGTAACCATATCCATTGTGAACCGGTGAACTACTAAAACCTTAGGCGGCAGGTTGTTTTCCTTCACCAGTTTTGCAAGATATTCTGACACATAATTAATATCTGCCGCATCAAAAGTGCCGATGATAGTACCCGGTTTACGCTGTGTTTTCATAGAGAATTCAGGGTCTATGGCAAGGTGCACATTGGGCATTTTAAGATATTGCTCCAGCAAGGGTATTTCAGCATGTACTGTACTCCACCCTACCTGCACATCAAGGAATACAACGCCATTTACCTTTTTAGCTAGTTCTATTGCTTTATCAATTTCTTTGAATGGCATACGCAAAATGTATTTCCCCCCTTTGCCCGGCTGACCCTGTGCAGTAACCGCTATATAATGAATGGCAGGGATAACAGGCGTGAGCGAATCTGCTTTTTGCCATTTTTTTACTTCATCCATTAATTTCTTAAGCATTATATCCGGCGGGTATTCTCCAAGCACACCCATATGGGTAGAATAAAAATTACCGTAATAAGCCACGATCCTGTTAAAAGGCAATAACGCGCCGGCTAATGGAAAATGATCTTTTACCGGCCATTTTGCTGACGCAGAATCATGAACAAGGCGCATAGTGGCCTTTTTATATAACACAGTATCTAAAGATAATAACTTGGGCGGTTCAGGTTTCGACTGATTTGCTTTGGCGGTAGTATCTCCTTTTGCTGCAATTGGCAATGGAGAAAGTTTCTTTTTTGCACTACTGGTATTATTACAGGCTATTAAAAGAAGAAAAAATGAGCAGGAAACTGAAAGGATAATTCTTTTATTTAGGCAGTTCATTAGTTTTTTTGCCAATGTACACCTTTCTGATGCCTATAGATTATTTTGTTATTAACATTTGCACAAAGAAGGCACCGGCAAAGCAGGGCAATGTAGCAATCCAGCTTAATAATTAGTATTGCTGTATGGATTGCTGTTACTGCGGAAATCCCCTCTTTTCCATGCTTCAAAGAATTCGCCCCAGGCAAGCGGATTGAGAATATTCATAGGCTGCTGCTGTCCGTAATAAACTGCTTGTTTTGCCTGCTCCTGCAAAAGCCTTGACTGAGATTCGTGGCCATCACGCGGTAATGTATAAGCAAGTGCACGTAACATATAAGCATCGGTGTTCTTACGGGCAAGTTCATACCTGTCATTAGGAATGCGCCAATGTAAAAATGCATAATCAAATTCTTCTTTTGAAGGAAGTGGGCGTATTATGGTCTCCGGTAAATAAAATGTATCCTGAACCATCAATTGAATCATAGAATAATACTCCCCTTTCAGGTTTTTGGGTACCACAAATTCCTTTGGCCGGAAACCTATACAAGTAAACTGAAGTGTATCCCCTTTATAACAAACTAACGAAAACACGCCCGTATATTCTGATTCTACGCCACGATTCTTATTCTTAACTACGATAGTTACATCGGGCACAGCGCGAAGGCTATCAGCTGTCATCGTTACACCGTCAATTTGAATTACATTTTCAAAACTGGTTTGTGCATACAAATTAAATACACTCAAAAAACAGCACAAAAATGCAATGCAATATGAAAAAAATCTCAACCTCATTAAAGGACTCGTTTTGAGAATGAAAGAAATTGCAGCTGTCGCCGATGAACGTCCGCATTATTCTTATATTATCATCGGAATCATAGCGTCCATGTTTGTGTGGATTAGTGC
>CAIRZD010000391.1 GCA_903882965.1 uncultured Bacteroidota bacterium | reverse complement strand
ATCAAGAATATTAAGGTCAGTAGCACATGATGTAATGAACCCGATCTCTTCTATAATAGCACTTACTGAAATCCTGATCAAAGAATCGGAAAATGATTCGGAAGATCATAAAGAGATATTGCTGCTGATAAAAGAAGCGTGCAATAATTCGCTGAGTTTAAGTAAGAATATAGTAGAGGCTGCCATGGATATTGATGAGGGCAATATGGGTAAAGAATGGGTAGATATTAAGAAACTAACAGCAAATTGTATTGAGTTACTGAGTTTCAGGGCAAGCGCTAAAAAAACAAAATTTAAAAATAACATACAGTAATGACGACATACTTGCTTTTGTAAACAAAGAAAAAATATGGCGGGTCATAAATAATATTGTTGCTAACGCCATAAAGTTCAGTTTTGAGAATTCTGATATTGAAATAAACGTGGGTTTAGTTTCAGGTATGGTACATATTTCTGTAAAAGATAAAGGGATGGGTATCCCTGAAAGGAACAGGCCTTTAGTGTTCGATATGTTTACACAGGCCAAAGTGCCGGGTACTTCCGGAGAAATGCCATATGGCCTTGGCTTGTCAATTTCACTGCAAATAGCAAAAGCGCATAAGGGTAATATCTGGTTTGAAACAGAGGAGGGGAAAGGATCTACTTTTCATTTCGAATTTCCTACAAAGAGTAAAATTTAAAGCTGATACACTTATGTATATGTATAAATGCTTTATATAATAAATAGGCTTTTCACATTATTATTCATCAAATTCTGATTGCTACTCAACAGATTCCGCACCAAACTCATCAATTACCAAATTCTTTAGAGTTGTTTTGCTTTCTTTGCTAATAAGGAATATTTCATAATGCGTTTGGCAAATGCTTTATTTCTGAAATAATTGCTGATATTTGTAGGGAATAGAAATTTTCTCTTTTAACTTACCGAGATATCGGTATTTGTTTTATCAGTTTATAACAACATGGCTAACATATTAGTAATTGAAGACGATGATATTATGCTCAAGGCTATTAGAAACATCCTTGGAAAAGATGGTTATAATCTAATTACCGCAAAAGACGGTAAAGAAGCTTTTGAGAAATTAGACGGGGGCGAATACGATGTTGTAGTAACGGATCTGATGATGCCTTATGCTAATGGTCTGGAAGTTGTAAGCAGGCTTAGAAGCGATGAAACCAAAAGAAATGTTGGTATTATTGTTATCTCGTCTGTTGGTAATGAAGAAACGATCACGGAGGCATTCAGGTTAGGAGCTGATGATTACTTGAAAAAGCCGATAATGGCCGGGGAATTATTAATACGTATTCGTAAACTACTTGCTAATAAAAATAGTAAATCACAGCTGGTTACCAAAAAAAAATAATAAATATCCATGTGGAAAGATCTGGCAGACCTTTTATTCCAGGCGTATGAGCAATTCAGCTTACTACCTCTTTTCATCGAAATAGCCTTAGCTTTCATTTTCATTGCTATTCTATCCACACTTATTGCATACAGTGCTATCCTATACAGAAGATATAAAGGGTATGTGTATGATAAGAGGCTGGCATTTATAAGCCCCAAAATTGAAGACCTTATCACAGAGCAGGTTCTTCTAAATCCCAACCTGGGTAAAGACCTGCCTATAGAAGATATTGAATTTGACCAGGAAGCACTCAATGACAAGATCTACCGCAAGCCATTTGTACGCCAAATGATGATAGATACCCTCATACAATACCGCAAAAATTTCAGGGGTGAAGTAGGGGAATTGTTGCGGAAATTATACATAGACATGGGGCTTGAAAAGGATTCTTTCGCAAAAATGAAAACTTTGCGCTGGGAACGTAAGATAAAAGCCGTTGTGGAGCTTACGCAAATGGATATTTCAATATCAGACGTAACCATACTGCCGCTCACAAATAGTGGCAACCCTGCATTACGCGCCGCTGCCCGAAACGCATATATACAGCTTAGTAAAAATGAGCCATTCAAATTCTTTGACATAGCCACTGAGCCATTGCTGCCCTGGGACCAGCTTGAAATGTTTAAAATTATTACCACTACAAAAGATATTGCAATACCAAACTTCTCTCGCTGGGTAAGCTACTCTACAAACAAGAGCATCGTGTCTTTTTGTCTTAAACTAATAGCGCATTATGACCAGCAAAGTGCCATACCTGCTGTAATGGACTTGCTTGCAAATAAGGATCATTACTATCGTGCGGATGCCATCAACTGCCTGGGTAAATTATCAGCTGAAGTCGCAGAAGAAAAGCTGGTGAAAATATATAACAACCAACCTTTAAATTGCCAGATAGAGATATTAAAGGCTTTGGGTAGGATCGCTTCAGGGAAGCAACTGGAGTTTTTGAAATCAGAATTTCTCTACTCTTCCAACTTCGATATACGTATGAATGCTGCCCGGTCTATCATCAAGCACAATACCCAGAATTCCCGTATGATGGTAGAAGAGTTAATGGAAATGACTCATGAGGAAAACCAGTTAATTATCAAACATTGTCTGAACCCTCTAATTAAGTATTAATGGCATCAACATTCCTGGAATATGCATCATTGTTCTTCGAAAAGACTGTATTCATTTACGGTCTTGCGTTGCTGATCATATATGCATTCCTGGCTATTCTGTCATTTGTTAATGTAAGGCTTTTCTTAAGAAAAGAGAGTTATACAGATTATAAGATCATTATCGGCTCACCTCTTGCTCCCGGCATTTCAGTTATTGCTCCTGCATTTAATGAAGGGCTTACCATAATAAGTAATGTAAGATCATTGCTTACGTTCAATTATCCTAAATACGAAGTCATCATTATCAATGACGGTAGTACAGACGATACACTTGAAAAAGTGATCAGGGAATTCTCACTCGTAAAAATCGATTTTGCTTACGATCCCAAATTATCAACAAAACCGGTAAGAGGTATTTATAAATCGACCGACGACGCTTATGCAAAACTGATCGTTGTAGATAAAGAAAACGGAAAGGCAAAAGCAGATGCTACAAATGTGGGTATCAACGTTTCTGCATTCCCGTACTTCTTATGTACGGATGTAGATTGTATTCTTCATGAGGAAACACTGCAGAAACTGATCAGGCCTTTCATGGAAGAAGAAAGCAAACGTGTGATCGCAACGGGAGCTACGCTGAGAATGGCCAATTCCTGTGAGATAGATAAAGGTGTGATCCTGAAAATAAAAGCGCCTAGGCCATTGCTTGCCCGTTTCCAGGAGATGGAATATATCCGTGCGTTCGTGTTGGGCAAAATGGGGTGGAGTTATGTAAACTGTGTGCCTAACGTGTCCGGTGGGCTGGGTATGTTTGATAAAGAAATTGCCATTAAAGCCGGAGGGTATGATCCCGCATCTTTCGGAGAAGATATGGAGCTGATGATGCGCATGTCTCGCTATGTGCAGGATAATAAGATCAAGACAGCTATACGTTATATCCCTGTAACACTCTGCTGGACCGAAGGCCCTACGTCTTTGAAAGTATTCATGCGCCAAAGGACCAGGTGGGGAAGGGGCCTGATGCAGTTAATGATAGCACACAGAAAAATGCTCTTTAACCCGAAGTATGGCAAGGTAGGCATGGTGGTATTTCCGTACAACTTCTTTTTTGAGCTGATGGCACCTATTGTCGAATTTTTGGGAGTCATTTATTATATCCTGCTGATCATATTTGGAATGGTTAACTGGCCATATGCAATCATATTGCTGGTTTTTGTTTACACCTATTCTGTAATGATCTCATCACTCGCGGTATTATGGGATCAACTGACTTTCCAGTATTATAAAACATGGAAGGATGTGGTGAGAATAGCTTCAATGGTGTTCATAGAAATGTTATTGTACCACCCTTTGATCGTGATCTTTGCATTACGGGGATATTATTTTCACCTCGCTAATCGCAAACATACCTGGGGTAATATGCAAAGACGCGGGTTTAAAGAAAGTTCAGAGGTCAAACCAACTGCAGCTACAACATAGCTTGCATGAATAAAACAGTATGAAGGGATTAGCAGATTATTTTTTTAGCAAAGGTTCGTTCTGGGACACGATTGGTATGTTTTACCAGTCAGCTGTCTTTATTTACGGTACTACCTTGTTAATGGCTTACGCCCTGCTCGCAATCATGTCGCTTATTTCTATCAGGAGGTACATGAAGAAAAATGCGTCTATTGATTACAATATCATTGTTGAATCGCCATTAGCTCCCGGAATTTCTGTTATTGCGCCGGCTTATAACGAGGGAATTACCATTATTTCAAACGTAAGGTCACTGCTCACTTTTAACTATCCTAAGTTTGAAGTAATTATCATCAATGACGGAAGTACTGACGATACATTAGAAAAACTGGTCACTGAATTTGAGTTGGTGCACGTTGATTATGCCTTCCGTGAAAAACTTAATTCTGAGCCGATAAAAAGGATATTCAAGTCTACTAACCGGGCCTATGATAAGCTGATAGTTGTTGATAAGGTAAATGGTAAAAGTAAAGCAGATGCTTCTAATGCCGGGATCAATATTTCCTCTTATGAATACTTCCTATGCACAGATGTGGATTGTATCCTTGATAAGGACACCCTTATCAAGCTCATAAAGCCCTTCATGGATGAGGAAACTACTAAAATAAAAGAAGTAGGAGAGCCATGTGTTGAGTGCGGGTATGTTCATATACAGGAAGATAACAGAAAAGTAATAGCTACCGGCGCTACACTGAGAATGGTGAACTCATGCGAAGTAGATGAAGGGTTGATGATAAGGGTTCGTCCTCCGCAGAGGCTGCTCCCGCGTTTCCAGGAAATGGAATATATACGCGCGTTTGTTCTTGGAAAAATGGGTTGGGATCTTATCAATGCGGTCCCCAATGTCTCGGGTGGTCTCGGTATGTTTGATAAAGAAATTGCAGTAAAAGCAGGTGGATATGATTCAAAATCTTTCGGTGAAGATATGGACCTTATTACCCGCATGTGCTGCTTCATGAAGGATAATAAACGAAAGTATTCTGTAAAGTATGTACCGGTCACACTGTGCTGGACAGAAGGCCCTACTACACTTAAAGTATTTGGACGTCAGCGTTCCCGTTGGGGGCGTGGTATTGCCCAGATCATGAGCATACATAGAAAAGTAATTTTCAATCCACGTTACGGCAGGCTTGGGCTGATCGTATTCCCATACAATTTCTTGTTTGAGTTGTTAGCCCCAATGATCGAATTTACAGGGATTCTCTTTTATATTTACTTGATATTGACCCGGCAGATCAACTGGCCATTTGCGATCATCCTTGTGATATTTGTTTATACTTATTCTGTAATGATCACAACATTGGCGCTCCTATGGGACCAGATCACTTTTAAATATTATAAAACCTGGGGCGAAACAATAGGACTATGCTTAATGGCTTTTATAGAGCCATTTATCTATCACCCGCTCATTGTGTTTTTTGCGATCAAAGGTTATTTTAATTTTATTACAGGCCGACAACATACATGGGGAAATATGCAGCGACAGGGGTTCGGTATGCAAAAGAAAAAAAGTACAGCCAATGCCGGTTAGCTTAACTACTAAAAAATATTCTAAAATGAGATCAACCCTAAGGTTGGTACTATTTGTACTTCTTATGTTTTTGAACCATGGCGCAAATGCGCAATGGCTCAAAATGATTGAATCTTCTGATAATTTGTATAAAGATGCAAAAAGGGAGATCGATCTTAAGCACTACCAAAAGGCCATTAATTTATGCAACAAAGCAAAAGACATATCTCCGCATAACCTTGATATTCACCTGCTATTGGGACGGGCGTTCGCACTTGATGGCAAATTAGACAGCGCACGCATCGAGTTAAATTATGTGATCGAAAAAAACCCTAAATACAGGGATGCCTATGTATATCTTGTAAACCTTGAAGCAGTGGCCTGTAACTACCTGCAGGCACTTGAATATGCCGATATGGGTTTGAAATATTTCCCCAATGACCGAGACCTGCTCCTAAAGAAACTCGACATCTATTTAAAAGAAGGTGACTGGATGGAGGCAAACAAGCTTGCGGATTATTTGTATGAACGGTTCTCTACAGATGCCTACATCCGAAGTGTGTATCTTGATTTCAAACTTTCACTTGCCCGCCAGTATTCTCACAGAGGGTATATTGAAATAGCAAAACGGGCTTATGAATCTGTTTTGGAACAAGACCCTATGAATAAAGAAGCCTTGCAGGCCATTTATGGCTTGGATGTAAGGTCTGGTAATTATGAGAGCTCCCTGGCTTATACAAACCGGGCATTACAGGCTACACCTAATTCGTATGAATTTTTAATGAAAAAGATAGCCATCCTTGATGCGATGTCGCGTTATGTGGAAGCTATAGAAGTGGTTGAGAAATTAGGCAAGTTATATCCAAACAACTCGGATGTGCGCAAGCTGAACATTTATATTCGTATGGAAGCCGGAAGGTT
The DNA here is from genome assembly GCA_903882965.1 of uncultured Bacteroidota bacterium. Lineage (GTDB taxonomy): Bacteria > Bacteroidota > Bacteroidia > Chitinophagales > Chitinophagaceae > Nemorincola. The sequence continues at coordinate 9,072 of CAIRZD010000391.1, read as the reverse complement.
TTTTATGAATACAGATCCTTATCTCCAGTTCGAAGCGGTACTTGATAAAGACCCTAATAACATGGATGCGCTTAACTATGTCATCAACCTGGCATATAGTAGAGGTTTACTTGTTGATGCGCTTACATGGATAAATATAGGATTGAAGCACAACCCATCTGACAGGGAGTTATTGAAGAAAAAAATGGGTGTGCTGGAGTCAATGAAAAATTATGGCCCTGCATCAGTTATTGCTGAGCGCCTCTATAAAGAAGACCCTACCCAGGCAGCTAAGGATAATTTCATAGAAATGAAGCTCCTCAGCGCCAAGCTATACATGAATGATCTGGAATTTGATACAGCGGCCAAAGCGTTGAGGGTGGTGCTCTTTTATGATCATGGTAATATGACCGCTATTAACTACCTGGTAAGCTGCTATATGCAGGAGAAAAGGTATGACGATGCCCTGCGTGCAATTGATGATGCACTTGATGCACGCCCTGATGATGAGCAATTACTTTTCAAAAAGGCAAGCATTTTGGAAGCCAGTCAGCACTATAATGAAGCCGCTGCTATATCCGGCCGCCTTTTAGATCAGCATCCTGAAAACAGGCAATATCTTGTGAGTCTTGTAGAACAATCGCTCGCTGCCGGCCGCCAGTCTATGCAATACGATGATTACTATAATACCATTAAAGTATTGAAAAATGTACTTGATAAGCAACCCGATAATATAGATGCACTCAACTACATGATAAACATACAGACTGCATTAAAACAATATAATGCTGCATTGCTTTATGTAGATCAGGCTTTGACCTATTACCCTGAATCAACAGACTTTCTATTTAAAAAATCAATAGTTTATGCAGAGGCGAAAAAATTCCAGCCTGCTTATGCTATTTCCGGTGCGCTATACACTAATTACCCTTACAATGTGCGGTTTAAAAATGCTTATATAGACCAGCTTGTGGGCTCCGGCAAGCAATTTCTTGATAAGAATAATACCGATAGCGCACTTATTGAGTTTAACAAAGCGCTTGAAGTTTCACCTACAGATACACTGCCTTTATTTTATACGATCAACCTGCTCAACCAGACAAAGAAATACGATAGTGCTTTGGTTTTAATCGATAGGGGTAGGAGTTATTACCCTACTAATCCCTATTTTTTAGCTAAAAGAGCAGTGATACTTGAAAGCCAGAAAAAATGGCTGGAAGCATGGCACTCTGAAGATACCTTGCTTAAAATGAATCCTTTTGATCCGAAGGTTATTGATTACGACCAATATCTTTATAGCCATACCCTCAAAAATGAAATTGGGTTTTTCTATTTGCACGCGTTGCTTGAAGACTCTTCAGGCAAGCGGCAGGCGAGCGGTATCGCAACAGCTCAGTACACACGCAAGTGGGATGGCGGGTCTATAACGGGCCGTATTAATTATGCCGGCAGGTTCAATGGAACCGGCTACCAGTTTGAAGCAGAAGCTAATATTAACCATGGGAAGAAATGGTATTCTTATCTCGTGGCTGCTTACTCACCCAATGATAACATATTCCCGGACTGGCGCCTTGGGTATTCCCTTTTCCATAGCTTCAACCACGGCTATACCGGTGAAATTGGTATTAGATATCTGCTTGTCGAAAATTATAATAACGCAAGTTATGTTTCCCCCGTATTCAGCCTTTCAAAAGAAGTTAATGATTTTTATTTGAGCCTTCGGGGTTCGCCTATTTTCGCCAACTATACTACCATCTCTGCCAAACGTTACTTTTCGCTTACATTTACTTCAAGGTATTATCTGCGGGAAAACAGAACTGAATTCTTCCTGGTATCTGCCGGATACGGTACTTCTCCCGATGACATTTCAAGGGACTTTAGCTTGCTGAGGCTTAATGCTTATAATACCGTAAGTGTTGGTGCAGGATACCAGAGACAAGTATTTTACCGCACTACTCTTTTAATAAATGCCACATGGTATAACCTCCAGGCTGCTACGAATTATTTCCAGAACGAGTATGATATATATGTAGGCATTTTACGGAATTTTTAAAGAAGAATAGAAATGCGTAAACACGGGCTGTATGGTTTGCTTTTTGTTCTTATTACACTTACCGCATGCAATGGCAGTGCCCAGGAAATTATCTTAGCAAGTAATAACAGTTCTGATTACAAGATTGCCATACCTCCTGATGCATCTAAACTGGAACAACGTGCAGCACTTGTTTTTCAAACATACATAAGGCGCATATCAGGCGTGTCGTTGCCTATAGTGCATGATGAGAAAAGTATAAATTTCCCGGCAATTTATATTGGCCATACTTCTAAAGAGAGCAAGGTTCACCCACAAAAGATGAGCCCTGAAAGCAGCCTGGTATTAACTGATGGAAAGGACATTGTAATTTGTGGCGGCAGCGGTAAGGGCCTCATTTATGGCGTGTACGGTTTCATAGAAAAATACCTTCATTGCAAAAAGATCAGCAACGATTCTGCCATAATAATTCCATCCAAACAAATTTCTATTCCGGGTCATATCCGCGATGAGCGCAAACCGCAATTCATTTATCGTGAAGTATACTACCCGGCCAGCCATGATGCCGAATACCTGGAATGGAGTGAACTACAGCAGTTTGAAGATCTATGGGGCCTTTGGGGGCACTCTTATAATAAATTGGTGCCGGCACAAACTTACTTTAGATCTCACCCTGAATATTATGCGCTGGTAAAAGGACGAAGACAACCTTCTCAACTTTGCCTCGCCAATGAAGCTGTTTTTAAAATAGTCGTAGACGACCTGAAAAAAAGAATGGCACAGAACCCCGATGCCATTTATTGGTCCGTGAGTCCCAATGATGATATAGGTTATTGCGAATGTGATAAATGCAAAGCCATTAATGATGCACAGGGAAGTCCTTCCGGATCATTGATGCAATTTGTGAATCGCGTTGCAATCGCATTCCCTTATAAAATGATCACCACACTTGCATATGGATATACACACCGGGCACCCAAAAATTTAAAGCCTGCTGATAATGTCTATATCTTTCTCAGTGACATAGACGCTTATCGTGATAAGCCACTAACTGATGAAGGTTCCGCTGCTGCATTCAGGAATGATCTTAAAGCATGGGGCGCTTTGACACCAAATTTATTTGTATGGGACTACATTACACAGTTCACTAATTATCTGGCACCATTCCCCAATTTACTTACGCTGCAGCCCAATATGCAATTCTTTAAAGATAATGGGGTGAAGGGCGTTTTTGAGCAGGGTAGCGGTGATACCTATAGCGAATGGGCTGAATTAAGAAGCTATGTAACAGCAAAATTGTTGGCAGATGATAAGGCGGATGTAAAGCAATTAACAGCTGCTTTCTTGAAAGATTACTACGGCAATGCGGCTCCGTATTTGCAACAATATATTGATCTCGTCCAGGAAAAAATGATTACCTCCCACCGTAAGCTGGATATTTATGGTAACCCTGTTAATGAATGGAATGCCTATCTCTCTCCCGAATTACTCGATCAATACAGCACATTGCTTGATAAAGCCGAAGCTGCTGTAGAAGGTAACACTACATTGCAAGACCGGGTCATGAGGGCACGCCTGCCACTCGAATATACTGTCCTGCAACAGGCCCGTTTTTATGGTATTGAAAAGTTTGGCATTTTTGTAAAAGACAAAGCAGGGGAATGGAGCGTAAAGCCCAACTTACCACAAAAAGTAAGCAGGTTTGTAAGCAATTGCAAAAAAGCAGGAGTAACAGAATTATCAGAAGCAGGCATTGACCCCGATAAATACCAGGCCGAATGGGATGCCATATTTAAAGCCGGAGTAACACAAACAATAGCAACCGGAGCCGCAGTTACCCTCCAATATCCGTTCTCTGAAGACTATCCTGCAAAAGGTAATCGCACTTTGGTTGACGGCACTCCGGGGTACAATGATTTCAGTTACAATTGGCTATGTTTTTATGGTGTACCAATGGTCGCAACTATTGATCTTGGTAAACAGCAAAGTATCAGCAGAATAATTTTACATTTCCTCGATGACCCCAGGCATTGGATATTCCTTCCGGAAAAAATTAAAATAGAAATATCTGCAGACGGTGTCAATTATCATTCAATTGGTGACATTAACAACCTCACAAATGATGAGCATTATGAACTTTCAATAAAAGAATATACCTCACACCCAACTAATAAACCGGAGCTGGGCCGGTACATAAAAGTTACTGCAAACAACCTTGCTACCTTACCCCTCTGGCGTACCAGGGAAAATAAGAAACCTATGATAGCCTGCGATGAGATTTATGTGCAATAGATAAAGCTAAATATTCAATTCAAATGAGCGATACACAAAGAATACTATCCACCATGCTTGATAATGATAACTTCAGCAAGTGGATGGGTATAGTTGTTGATGAATATTCTGAAGGCTACTGCAAACTTCATTACACCATCACAGCAGATATGCTCAATGGCTTTAGTAGTGTACACGGAGGTATTATCTTTTCTGCTGCCGACAGTGCGTTTGCTTTTGCATGCAATTCCCAGGGTATACTTAGCGTTGCATTAGATGTGCATATTACCTTTATCCGCGCGGCAAAAACAGGCGATGTAATTAGCGTAACTGCCAAAGAAATTCATACGGGCAACAAAACATCTTTTTATGATGTTACCACCACTAACAATAAAGGTGAAGTTGTATCTGTTTTCAAAGGCACAGCCTACAGAACAGGAAAGCAAATATTAAGCAATAATGATTGATGCAATACTTTATTCTCTTGCTACATAGATCCTTTTAATTCTTTAATACTACTTACTCCTTTCTTCTTAAGTATACTTTTTCTGTGGTTGGCTACAGTATATTTACTTATAGAAAGCCGAGCGGCTATTAGCTCAGAACTCAGGCCGGCCACTGCCATACTGCCGATTTCGCTTTCGCGGTGCGTCAGTCTTACCCCATAATTTGTTGGTATAGATTTCATTGCGCATCATTGAGTATGATGTAAAAATGAAAAATATTTCCGAGATATTATACGTGTAAAACCACATATTTAGATAGTGTTTTGCACCTATTACAATAGTGATTTACACGTCTTATTTAATGAAAACATAATGTATTTCTGTGAAAATGCGTAATTACAGGAGCAGTATAGAAAGCCCGTAATCTGCACAAAGTATCATAATACAGGTTAGTACCACTGATTTGGTGGATGCCCGGCCTATTTCCAGGGCTCCTCCTTCTACGTAATAACCATAATAGGCGGGTATGATCGAGATAAACAGCGAGAATGTAAACGCTTTAATAATGGCGAAAAACAGATTGTAAGGGTGAAACCCCGTAGTAAGACCATAAAAAAACTGCTGCTTGGTAAGAATGTTTGAAAACATACCCGCCAGGTAACCACCCCATATACTTATAGCTATAGAAATTATGATAAGGCTTGGTATCATGATCATGCCCGCAAATATTTTCGGCATAATGAGATACGTTTTGGTATTAACACCCATGATTTCCAATGCGTCTATCTGCTCACTCACGCGCATATTCCCCAGCTCAGATGCGATCTTGGAGCCAATTACGCCTGCAAGCACAATACATACAAGTGTGGGCGAGAATTCAATGATCGTAGAATCACGCACCAGCGTACCTATCACTGATTTCGGCACAAGCGGGCTCACCAACTGATAGGCAAATTGTACGGTCATCACCATCCCCATAAATAAAGAAATGATAAGTACTATCGGTAGCGAACCAATGCCTATATCCATGCATTGCTCCATAAACTCTATCCAATACACCTTTAGGTTCTCAGGCTTGCTGAAACCCTCCTTGATCATTAATGTGACCCGCCCTAAATGTTCGAAAAATTGTTTCATCCCTCCTGCAAATGTAGGTATTCCATAAGAAACAAAAATCCCATCCTGTGCGGATGGGATTTTTGTTTTAAATTTTTTGTTCTTTTATTTTTTAAGCCAGTTTCTTAAGTTCTTCTACACGTGCTTCACGGTCTTCTTCCTGTTGCAGTTTATCGCTCTTGTCCATATCTACAAGGATAGGGGCTGCTACGAAAATTGATGAGAATGTACCGGTAACCACACCTATCAGCATCGCGAATGCAAATCCACGTGTCACCTCGCCGCCTACAATAAATAATATCAGCACCACAATAAACACGGTCAATGATGTCATCACCGTACGTGGCAGCGTGTCATTGATAGCGCGGTTCACTACGCTCGACTTATCTTCATTCGGCGACTTGCGGAAATATTCCCTGATACGGTCAAACACTATGATCGTATCATTCATCGAGAACCCGATTACGGTAAGTATCGCTGCGATAAAGTGCTGGTTGATCTCCATTGCAAAAGGTACATGCCCACGGAGGAAGGAGAATATCGCCAAAGTAGCGCACACGTTGAATAACAGCGAAACTGCCGTACCCAGCGAATACTGCCATTTGCGGAAACGCACCAATATGTATATTGATATACAGATCAACGATAGGATCGTTGCGTATTTTGCGCCACGTATCAGGTCATCAGAGATAGTTGGCAGCACCGTCTGTGAACTTTGCACATACTTACTGTTAAACTCCTGTAATGTAACACTGGAAGGTATAAATCCTCCCTTGGTCAACCCTTCAAACAGTTTCTCCTCCACCTGCTGCTCTACCTGCTGGCCCGGCTGTGTGATCAGGTATGAGGTAGTGATATTTACTTGGTTATTGGTTCCTATTGTTTTTACGGTTGGGTATTCATTGAAGTAGCTATGCAGTTTCTCACGGATATTAAGTACTTCATATTTCTGGTCAAATTTAACGGTATAGCTGCGGCCTCCTGCAAACTCAACACCGTAATCAAACCCATGTATAAGTGAACCCACACCTGCCAGTACCACTACTACTGATATGATATAAGCGATCTTGCGCGTGCGCATAAAATCAAAATGCGCCTTGCGGAATACTGCTTTCGATACCGGTGTGAAATAATTGAAATGGCGGCCGTTCTTGGTATATATATCCTTTATCAGGCGCGATACAAGGATACCGCAGAACAGGGAGATAGAGATACTCAATAACTGTGTAGTGGCAAAGCCAAGCACTGGTCCCAGACCGAAATAGAAAAGGATACCGGCAGTGATCAACTGTGCGATGTGACCGTCAAGTACAGGCGCATTAGATCGTTTATAACCATCTATGATCGCCTGCTGGTGCGTCTTACCGGCTGCCAGTTCCTCCTTTATACGTTCAAAGATAAGTACGTGTGCATCCACCGCCATACCTATACCCAGTACAAGGCCGGCTATACCGGGCAATGTAAGTGTGGCATGCAGGGCAGAAAGTATACCTACAGTAAACAGAAGGTTTAAGGTAAGTGATATGTTCGCAACCCATCCGCTCGAGCTGTAATAAACTAGCATCAGTATAAAGATCGCAAGGAATGACAGCGCTATTGCTGTAAAACCTGAGTGGATTGACTCTGCACCAAGCGTTGGCCCTACCAGTTGCTCCTGTACTATATGTGCGGGTGCAGGCAGTTTACCTGATTTCAATATATTGGCAAGATCCGATGCCTGCTCCTGTGTAAAGTCTCCTGATATTTCTGTGTTACCACCGCTGATCTCATTTTCCACGCGTGGGCTTGAGTAAACACGGTCATCAAGCACTACTGCTATAAAACCTTTATTCGCGGCTATCCGTGCGGTCATATCTTTCCATATGCGTGCGCCGGTGATGTCCATATCCATCGTCACATCAGGTTTTCCGTTCAGCGGGCTGAAGTCCGATCTTGCTGTTGTGATGTGGTCACCCTCCAGCCTTGCCGTTCCGCCTGTTGGCATTTTCAGCGCATACAGCGCCAGTCTTGCATTCGGGTCGTGGGAGTTGGTACCATTGTCTGCACCATAAGCAAAGTGTATGTTCGATGGGAATTTATTTCTTACCACATCTATCGCCAGGTATTTGTTCACCTTAGCGGTATCTCTTTTCAGCACATAGCCTACCACAGGGCCGGGATAGTATCCGTCTGTCTGAGATGCTGCTGGCATTACCAGTGCGCTGAGCGGGTATTTTTTATTCGCTTCGTCCTGCTTTGCTTTATTAGAGTCTGCTGGGTTATTTTTACCCGGAGCGGCCTTGTTGCCTGCAAGTACATTTGCTAGGCTGCCGGTATCAGATGTAGCGGTTTTATGTTTCGAAGAGTCTGCTCCTGCTAATGCATTCTTTGTAGAGTCGTTTGCAGAGCTGTCTGCATTGCCTGATAAATAGGCTGCCAGTGTTTCATTCGCAGAGCCCAGTATCGGGCCTATTTCAGGGTTGGTATAGGTTTCAAAGAATTGCAGTTTTGCTGTTGCCTGTAGGTAAGAGCGCACACGCTCCGGGTTAAGTACACCTGCCAGTTCCACGGTTATGATGCCCTTCTTCGCATCCAGTGTCACGTTAGGGTTAGCCACACCAAATTTATCAATACGGGTAAGTATTACATGGTGCGTACGCACGATTGCGTCCTGTGCTTCTTTATTTATTTTAGCGATCACCTCGCTGTTTTTCGAGTTGCTCGTGATCTCTTTATCAGATGGCTTTGTAAACAGGTATGCAAGGCTCACATCCGGATTCTCTTTTTCAAAAGTCTCGCCAAATAGCGTTACAAAGTTAGCTTCGCTGTTAGCTCTCGCTGCATTCGCATCAGCTATAGCCTTGTTCAGACGTGCATCACGCGGATTGTTCGACATAGAGCGCACCAGGTCATCCAGGCTCACCTCCAGTGTTACGTTCATACCGCCTTGCAGATCAAGGCCTAGGCCCAGCTCTTCAGCCTTCGCCTGCTGGTAAGTATATTTCTTCAGTACGTTGAAGATCACCTCGCCCTGCATACTATCAGTGATATTCTGGTAGTGTGTCTGTGTTAGCTTTTCCAGCGCAGCTCCTGTGGCTGCGGGGTCATCAGCCTTCGCAGCGCGCTCGGCCTGCGCGTGCATTTTCTTTTCTTCGTTGCGGACAATCAATGTCAGAGAAAGCTGGTACAGCGATATAAGTATAAGCGCGCCAGTAAAAAACTTCACCAAACCTTTTAAATGCATGGGTT
>CAIRZD010000390.1 GCA_903882965.1 uncultured Bacteroidota bacterium | reverse complement strand
TTTCCTCACAAACAATTATATGAAGAAAAATGTTTACCATAAACCCCGAAATTTACATCAATAAAACAAATATTAGGATTATCTAACCAAAGACAAGGCTGGACAAAAACGTGATATTCTCGGGACATTTTTGGGACATTTTATAAAAAAAATACATTGATTATGTAAGTAGGACTGGTGGAAAAAAAATGAGGCATTTTTACAAAACATAAACCCAAATTCTAAAACAAACATTATTTCCTTACCGAATCAGGCTAAATTTGCTTAGGAGCATTTATGGCAGAGAAGAAAACAACAAGTATAAAAAAAGCAGGTAAATCTATCACTACTATAAAACACGTAGAAGGTATATCTGCCCCCGAGGTAGAGCACCACACCAATGGCGAAAACCGGCCCACCGGCATGAGCAATGAAATATTCATTAAGGGTGCCCGCATGCACAACCTTAAGAATGTGGATGTAGCTATCCCCCGCAACAAATTCGTGGTAGTCACCGGCGTCAGCGGCAGCGGTAAGTCCTCCCTTACTATGGATACGCTCTTTGCCGAGGGCCAGCGCCGTTATGCCGAAAGCCTGAGTTCCTATGCCCGCCAGTTCCTCATGCGCATGGACAAGCCGGATGTAGATTATATTCACGGTATTTGCCCCGCAATAGCCATCGAGCAAAAAGTAACCACACGCACGCCACGCAGCACCGTCGGCAGCATGACAGAGATTTATGATTACCTGCGCCTGCTATTTGCACGCATCGGCAAAACTTATTCTCCTGTTAGTGGTAAAGAAGTAAAAAAAGATACGGTTACCGATGTGGTGGAGTATGTCAAATCATTACCGGTCGGTACAAAAGTACAGTTCATTGTCCCGCTGGTCACCCGTTATAAACGTAGCATTGAAGAGGAGCTGAATATATTAATGCAAAAGGGTTTTAGCCGCATCTACGCACCCGCTATTGATGAAAAACCAATACGGATAGAAGATGTGCTTGAAGGCAAAGTGAAGTTAGGTAAAGCAAAAGCTAATTTGCTTATAGATCGTATAGTAGTAAAGAAGCTGATGGACGAAGACGATCTTCACCGCCTGGCAGATAGCATACAAACTGCTTTTTATGAAAGCGAAGGCGAATGCCTGGTAGAAGTAAACGGCAACGAGATACATACTTTCAACAATCGTTTTGAAGCAGATGGCATCCTGTTTGATGAGCCCATGCCCAACCTGTTTTCTTTCAACAACCCCTACGGCGCATGCCCCACCTGCGAAGGCTTTGGACAAGTGTTGGGAGTAGATGACGGATTAGTGATACCGGATACAAAGCTCAGTGTATACGAAGGTGCAGTAGTATGCTGGCGTGGTGAGAAAATGCAGGAGTGGCAACATGCTTTTATAAAAGCGTCCATAAAATATGACTTCCCCATACACAAGCCCGTCGCAGATCTCTCTCCGGCAGAGTATAAGCTGTTATGGGAGGGCAATGACAAAGTAAGCGGCATCCGCGATTTCTTTACAATGGTGGAGCAAAACCTATACAAGGTGCAATACCGTGTAATGCAGGCACGTTACCGTGGCCGCACTACCTGCCCCACCTGCAATGGATCTCGCCTCAGGAAAGAAGCAATGTATGTGAAAGTGAACGGAGTAACGATTGCCGACCTCATGTTCCGCCCGGCAGATGAGCTTTATGAGTGGCTACAAAATGTAAAACTTACAGAAAACGAACAGGTTATTGGCAAACGCATAATGCAGGAAATAAACCAGCGCATGAAAACACTGCTGGATGTAGGTCTTAGCTACCTCTCGCTGAGCAGGCTGGCAAATACATTGTCAGGAGGTGAAAGCCAGCGCATACAACTCACTAAATTCCTGGGGAGCAACCTTACTGACTCTCTGTACATACTCGATGAGCCCAGTATCGGACTGCATACAAGAGACACTGAGCGATTAATAAAAGTACTAAAGTCCCTCCGCGATCTTGGTAACACCGTAGTAGTGGTAGAGCATGACGAGCTGATGATGCGCGAAGCTGATTACATTATAGATATGGGGCCACTAGCAAGCCATCTGGGCGGAGAAGTGGTTGCCGCAGGACCTTATAAAGACATTGTAAAAAATAAAGCCAGCCTCACCGGAAAATACCTGAGTGGCGAAATGAAGATTGTGCCTCCTGCTATTAAACGCAAACCAAGCGGCCATATCCGTATAGAAGGTTGCAGGCAGAATAATCTGAAAAATATTGATGTATATTTTCCGCTCAATCTCCTTTGTGTAGTAACAGGAGTAAGTGGCAGCGGAAAAACAACGCTCGTAAAACAAACCCTATACCCTGCACTCCTCAAACATTATGGAGAAGGTGGCGATAGACCCGGACTGTTTAAAAATCTTACCGGTGACCTTAAAAATATTACACAAGTAGAGTTGGTCGACCAAAATCCAATCGGCAAATCTTCGCGCAGCAATCCTGTAACCTATATCAAAGCCTATGACGAAATACGCAAGTTATATGCAAAACAACCATTGGCGAAAATGCGTGGCTTCGTGGAAAAGCACTTCTCTTTCAATACTGATGGAGGTCGCTGTGATACTTGTAAAGGCGAAGGCGAAGTGATTGTAGAAATGCAATTCCTTGCGGATGTGCACCTGCTGTGCGAAGTATGCAAAGGCAGGCGCTTTAAAGAAGAAGTACTCGAAGTTACCTATCGCACTAAAGGGATTTATGATATCTTGGAAATGAGCGTAGATGAGGCGATTGCATTTTTTGCCGATGAAAAAAGACTTGCTGCTGCACTACAACCGCTCAGTGATGTGGGCCTCGGGTATATAAAGCTGGGGCAAAGCAGCGATACGCTTAGCGGTGGTGAGGCTCAACGGGTAAAGCTGGCATCATTCCTCGGCAAAGGGAAACTAAAAGGTAAAGTACTGTTCATTTTTGATGAACCAACAACCGGCCTGCATATGCACGACATTAAAAAACTACTTGGCTCATTTGATGCGCTGATAGAACAAGGGCATTCAATAATAGTTATTGAACACAATACAGATGTAATAAAAAGTGCTGATTGGGTCATAGACCTTGGCCCGGAAGGTGGTGTTGG
>CAIRZD010000389.1 GCA_903882965.1 uncultured Bacteroidota bacterium | reverse complement strand
GGTTTGTGATGGTGTTATTATCAGGTGAAGATTCGGTATATGATGAATTGCTATGGTAATTAATCATTGGAACGCCAATAGTAAACCCAAGCATTAACTTTTCTCTGTAATTACCTCCGAGAGAAATTACATATTCATCAATACCCCCGTTTTCCTGCATACTTTTCAATTGGTTGATACCTCCGGTAAATGGCACCGTAGTGTAAAATGACCCGGTAGTTGGGTTTTGGTTGAGCAAGTATGAGTTGTAACCAAAGTATCCTAACGAATTGTTTGGGGTGGTGGAAGTTGCGTTATTAGGATTCAGGTTTGCATCAGACTCAAAAGCCTGGGAGGCAGAACTGGTTGAATTATTCCCCTGGTAGGTGTAATTACGATTGAAATCAGCAACCCTGTTCATACCAAAGGCAAACGACACTGCTTTCCAATTCCTGCGCTCATAACGTTTGCCCCGGGCGGCATTTGTAAAAATGAGTCCGAAACTATTGATATTAAAATGAGTATTATTATCCATAGTCGTAGTGCCCGCATAATCGCTGCTGGCCCCATTCATTCTTAAAGACGGGGTAATGGAAAGTTCAGAACTGCGGTATACACCTAATCCGGCTGGGTTTACACTTAGCGAGCTGAAATCACCTCCCAACGAACCAAGTGCATTACCATAGCCCATAGAACTGGCAGTGCCTTGTACTGTTAAATTAGAAAAATTATATGCCTCTCTCACATCCTGGGCCGATGCAACAAAAGCAGAAAACAATAATGCAGGTGCTATTAGAAATCCGGAATTACGCATACTATTTTTTATTTTTTTGACAACTAATAAAGGTGAATGTTTAAAATGGTTCAACGAAATATGTCTGCAAAAATTGAACCAGATACCTAAAAATAAAACAGGCATTATCACAATGATGTAACAATGCCTGTTTTTTATATAATCATTAACGATTAGTTTAGCTTGCTTGCGGGTTATTACCTGCGACCTCCACCACCACTGTGACCACCGCCGCCTCCACCTGAACGGCCACCACCGCCACCGCCTGAACGCGCTCCGCCGCCGTTACCACCACCAAAACTGCGGCCACCTCCACCAAAGCTACGAGCGGCAGGAGCACCACCCCCACGATTGCCACTAAATGAGCCGCCGCCACGCTGAGCACCTCCATAAGATCCACGGTTATTGCCATAATTTGCACGTGCGCTTTGACCACCACCGTTAGCACGGGAGCCTTGTGATTGGTTCCCGCCAAAACGTTGTCCCTGTCCGCTATTTTGGCCTCCTCTTTGCGACATAGAGTTGTTGCCTCTGGCACCAATATTATTTGAACTACTCCTCATGGTATTACCTGCAGTATGAGTTGCAGATGCGAGTGTTGATGATCTTAGTCCAAGCTGGTTACCGGAAGTGCTTCTGAGGCCATTCCCACCACTGTTTCTAAGCCCATTCCCGCTACTGGTGCTTCTCAAGCCATTACCTGAAGTATGGGTAGCTATTCTATTACCTATGCTTGAATTGGTACGCACACCATATCCATATCCACCCTCACCATAACGACCGCCGTAGCGACCGCCATATCCGCCATAATATCCACCCCAAAATCCACCATAACGAAGCCCATACCATCCACCGGCATAAAACGGATACCCAAAACAACCAAAGCCACCATATCCACACCATGCATTCCAACCCCATCCACAATCCCAATAAGGGCCAAAACCAAAACTTACGCCTGCATACCATGGATTATATCCCCACATTGGGTCAACCCAATATGGATTATACCAAAACGGATTATAAAATGTGCTATAATAGCCCATATTATAAAATGAATTATCAAAACGATTTATACGCGAGCTATAGGCGTCATCATCATAATCTACATAGTCATCAGGATTGTTATAGCTCTGGTAATTATCAGACTTATTATCAGAAAAATTATTGTTTTGTCCATTATTGTTCCCATCATAATGCCTGTTATTATTCATACTATCATTCCCCTGACTGTTTCTTTGGCCGGAACCATTAGCATAAATATCATCTGTCTGGGCATAGGTAATCGAACCGACTCCGACTAGCATTAATGTGATAAAGAGGATGCGTTTCATTTTATATAGTTTTTTACTTAAAAATGCATAGTGAAATTACTACTTTTGCAGCACTTCACAAATAAATAGACCGCCAAAAGTCTGCCAAGTTTAGTTATGTCAAAAATTTTAACAAATAGGAAAGATGATTATGCCCAGTGGTATAATGATATCGTTTTAAAAGGTGGCCTCGCCGATTATTCTGCGGTAAAAGGATGCATGGTTATTAAACCACACGGGTATGCCCTGTGGGAGCATATGCGTGATGAACTGGACAAAAGATTCAAAGAAACCGGCCATCAAAATGCCTATTTCCCTTTATTCATACCTAAAAGCTTCCTGTCTAAAGAGGCCGCTCACGTAGAAGGGTTTGCAAAGGAATGCGCGGTAGTAACCCATTACCGTCTAAAAAACGATCCCAATGGTGGCGGCGTGATCGTAGATCCTGATGCCAAACTGGAAGAAGAACTAATCGTGCGGCCAACATCTGAAACCATTATATGGAATACCTATAAGGATTGGATACAATCTTATCGCGACCTGCCATTGCTCATAAACCAGTGGGCCAATGTGGTGCGGTGGGAAATGCGCACCCGTCTTTTCCTACGCACTACCGAATTCCTTTGGCAGGAAGGCCATACAGCACATGCAACGAAAGAAGAAGCTATAGAAGAAACTAAGAAAATGCTGGAAGTATATGCAACCTTTGCCGAAGAATTTATGGCAATGCCTGTAATCCGCGGCGTAAAAACAGCTAACGAACGTTTTGCCGGTGCTGAAGATACTTATTGCATAGAAGCATTAATGCAGGATGGCAAGGCCCTGCAGGCAGGTACTTCTCACTTCCTCGGCCAGAATTTCGCAAAAGCATTTGATGTGACTTTTAGGGATAAAGACAATAACCTGGATCATGTTTGGGCTACTTCATGGGGCGTATCCACCCGCCTGGTTGGTGCGCTTGTTATGGCACACAGCGATGATGAAGGGCTGGTGTTGCCGCCTAAGTTAGCTCCGTTGCAAGTGGTCATCGTACCCATTTTCAATAAAGACCCTGAAGCTGTAGCTAAGATCAACAGGATCGCGGACGAATTAATGGCTACGCTGAAGCAACAAAACATAAGAGTAAAATTTGATAATGACGACAATACCCGTCCCGGCTTTAAATTCGCTGAATATGAGTTGAAAGGAGTACCTGTACGCATCACCCTTGGCGCACGCGATATTGAAAATAATATTGCCGAAGTAGCGAGAAGGGATACCAAAGAAAAAACAGGTATTTCATTGGATACTCTTGCCGGTCACGTAATACAATTACTCTCCGACATTCAGTCAAACATGTACCGCAAAGCATTGCAATTCCGCACAGACAACACCACCAAAGTAGATACCTGGGATGAGTTTGTAAAAAGGCTTGATGAGCAGCCCGGTTTTATCTCGGCACATTGGGATGGCACGCCGGAAACAGAAGAAAAAATTAAAGAGCTTACCAAGGCTACCATTCGCTGCATACCGCTGAATAATGAACAGGAAGAAGGCAAGTGTGTACTTACAGGTAAGCCATCTAAGGAAAGGGTGTTATTTGCAAGAGCGTATTAAACCTTTTATTAGCTTCATAATAAAATCAATACTCAATGGACAACTCAACAGAGCTATTTTCTCTTGAAGTAGATGAGACCGCAAAAAGCACTTTCCTTGAAATGGCCCGCTGGACAAAATTTTTATCCATTCTTGGCTTGATTTTCCTTGGGTTGATGGTGCTGATCGGCTTGGCTCTTGGTATGATGGCTGATAGTTTGCCGGGCAACAACCCAATTGCAGCTTTTGGCGCTACCGGTATCATTGTGTATTTTCTTTTTCTGGCAGGCATTTGCATATACCCGATCATTACCTTACTCAAATACTCTACAGGAATTAAGGCGGCAATAAATATGAACGATAAAGGCCGGTTCAACAGATCAATAAATCACCTGAAAAACACCTTCAAGTACTATGGCATCCTTATGATCATTATGCTATGTATATATGGAGTAGCGGTTGTAGCGGTTGCGGTTGCCGGACTGTCTAAAAGATAATAAACCATACTTAGCCTGATATCACCGGCTTGTTATGCGTGGTGCTTCTTAATGAAAATGCACTGTCCAGCCAAGTAATAGCCACCCCACCACTACGAGGGGTGCCGGTATCTTGGTAAAATAAAGGATGCAAAATGTGATAATAACCACTACCAGGTTACTCCATTCAAATGATAATGATTGAGGATCAAATGCAATAGACTGGAACAATACCATTCCTGATGCCCAAATAATACCAACAACAGCTGAATTGATACCCTCTAACGCTCTGAAAATAATAACATGGTGTTTTAAATTTTCATAAATAGGGAAAAGGAAAAACAACAATAAAGTGCTGGGCAGAAAAACAGCAACTGTAGCTACAATACAGCCTATTACCTGCCACATGCCGCCATACTGGCTCATGGCCACCCCACCCACAAATGAACAAATAGAAAATACCGGTCCCGGCACTGCTTGTACCATTCCATACCCCGTAAGTAACTGCCCTGCATCAAGGTAAGGAGCATGTGGGCCTTTCACAAACTGGTATAGCATCATCGGTAATAATGCTTGCCCGCCTCCAAATACTATTGCACCAAACCGATAGAAATTCTCAAAAATGTGATAAATGCGGCCATGCGGCCATCCCATAGTGTTTGCAGTGCCGCTTAATATCCCTGCTACGATAAAAAGAAGCGCGAACAACCATAAATGCATCCAGTTGATCTTCTTTGGCTTGTCTTGCGGGCCAGGGATACGGTTATTACTGAAATTGCTGATTGTACCGGATAAAATAAGAATTACCGGGAACACCCACGGCGAACGAACGAACAAAGTAACGATAAGGCTCCCTACCATTATTGCCGCAGTCGCCACATATTTAATACTCGTCTGCATCATCTTTGCAGCTGCAAAGCATACAAACCCCACCGACATAGGCTGTATATATGAAAATAATTGCGGTGGGATCATTTTATTACCATGCTGTACCCCGGTATTAAAATAGAATATAATAAAAGAGAATAACCCCATAATAAACGCGGCCGGAAATACCCATAATAACAGCGTAATAATAGCCAGCGGCACCCCTCCCCGCTTCATTGCTATAAGCATCACTGTTTGTGTAGATGAAGGGCCCGGCAACATCTGGCAGAATGCATTGTACTCCAGCAATTCATCTTTTGTGAGGTCTTTCCTTTTTTGCACAAAGGTCTTCACCATCATACCCATATGCCCTTGCGGCCCTCCGAAAGCCGTAAAAGAATATAAAAATACAGCCTTCAAAAATGGCACATGCCTCAGCAGCATCATCGGGTGAATTTGGAATGAAGATAAAGTTCCCAATCCCAAATTCCAAATTGTAGGCTTTTATTGGTTTTGGCTTTTAACTTTTAACTTAAAATTGTATCTTGCAGCGCAAATTAATATACATGAACAACCTGCTTCTTAGTGCATTTTACGACAACGTAAATAAAAATGTTGGCCCTACCCTTATGTGGGTGTTTTTCCTGCTCATGATCATAGAGCTTATCTATGTAATGGTAAAATACCTGAATTCTAACGACAGTAAAAAGTAATTGTGCCCGGCACACCACTCAATATTGCTGATATCCGTAAGGATTACAAACTTGCTGCCCTCGATGAAGATACAGTTTGTTATGATCCCATAGCCTTTTTTGCAAAATGGTTTTCAGAAGCCGAAGCGGCACAGATCACGGAAATAAATGCCATGACGCTTGCTACAGCAGAAAATGGCATGCCACATGCACGCATTGTTTTACTCAAAGGGCTTGATAAAGCAAATTTTGTCTTCTTTACTAATTACGATAGCGACAAAGGCAGGGAGATCAATTCAAACCCACATGTTGCACTTGTTTTTTTCTGGAAAGAATTGGAAAGGCAAGTACGAATAGAAGGAATGATTGAAAAAATCCCTTCCGGTGAAAGCGATGCTTATTTCCGCTCACGCCCTGTTGGTAGCCGGATAGGTGCATGGGCATCTCCGCAGAGCAGTGAGATTACAGACAGGAATATCCTGGATCTTAACTATGCACGGTACGAAGAAGAATTCTCCAAAATAGAAATACCCCGACCTCCTCACTGGGGGGGGTACAAAGTTATCCCTAACCGGTTAGAATTCTGGCAAGGCCGTAGTAGCCGTATGCACGACCGTATACTATTTACAAAAAATGAGGCCGGGGAATGGAACAGGAGCCGCCTGGCGCCATAAGTTGAAGTATCCCGAAATTAAAATCACTATTTTGCCACAGGTGCAATTGCTTTTGCATCAGCTAACCCAAGGCTTCTTCTCTTCCACCTGATACCGTAACTTACATACACGTTAAAATCAAACGCAACACCCTTATCTCCCCTTCCGTAGCCTGCAATATAAAGAGGTGCCAGATTCTCAAAAGACTTGGCATTAAGAAGAAATCTACCCCTGAAATTCCAGCCTGCCATAAGCCCTTTAATAAGCTCTACGCGCATCCCCCCCGTTAGTTCTGCCCATACAGCAAGAAAAGCTTGTCCTTGGCTACTACCCGCACTATTTCCCCAAACGCTATCAATAACTATATAGCTGGCCGGGCTCCTGGCAACATTTGCAGCACCAAGCCTCATACCAATGAACATCATATCCCAATCCTTTGGGCCATTACGCGTCAGTATGCTTTTATTAAAACCAAAACTTAAAAAATTGTTGTTAGTAGAATATTTCAAATTATCATAATTGACGTTTGAATTACCCCAACCTCCTTCTGCAGCAAGGTAAAATTCATTATGCATGTAGTAATCCGCTTCAAACCCGTACCCTATGCCGCCATGTGTTACATCATTCAATACAGGGCGCAACACATCAAAGCCGATGCATAGCTGGTGGCCGGCAAGATCCTTTTTTTTGACTTTATGCTCTGTACTGTCGATTGCAGTAGTATCAGTAGCCTGTGCATATACAGACGGGCCCGATACAGCCAAAGTGCTAAAAATTATCAGGATGTATACATATTTGCAACTGAGTTGTATTGACATTATTAGTTACACTGGCATTTAATATATGAATTGAGTCAATAAAAAGGTTTTTTGTAAAATGCACTGAATCTATGTTGTAAAAATAAGTAAACCCACAGGCATTCGAAATGAACTGCAGGTTTTTCTGGTAATAAAATGTGAGTGTATCAAATGCATAACCGGGCGTATCAGGTGTAAACGCCCACCTGCAGATATTAGAATCAGGAGAAAGAGAAATAGTGAAGCTTACCTGTTGCGGGTAAATGGTTGCAGTTTTATTTGCAGCAGTTGTGAGCGGGATAAACACAGCCGAGGGTAAAGCAGTATCTACAAATGCAGAATCAGTAGGAGATATTAAATGTTGGGTGCTGATATTCAGGGTTGCAGTCATTGGTGTCTCACATGGGTTGCGCACTTGTGTGCAAGCGACCCAACCTATACAACACAGTATAATTAAAATAAAACAGAACTGCTTTGGGCTGTTAATCATTCAGTGTATTAAGTATTTTATCGATCTCCGTTATTACACTATCAAGCTGCTTTCGCATATTATCTTTCTCGTCTTCATTATCAGTTGCCTTCCCAATATGCACACTTACCATATCCTGCTCTAACGATGCAAGTTTTTTACTCAATTTCACTACCGATTTATCCTGCGTGGCAACAGTTTCCCGGAGTCGAATATTTTCTGTTTCCAGCGCTGCATGTTTCTTAAGCAGCGTATCCAGTTTTTTATTGAGTTGGTCCAGTGCTTCCATTATTCACGTATTTGTGCGCTAAGTTTATTTTTATATACTTCAATTAGCTTCCTCATTGATTCCTCAGTCTCCACGTCAGTCAAAGTTCGGTCTTGTAACTGAAAGATATAACTTAAAGCGTAAGATTTTTTTCCTTTACCAATTTTTTCACTTTCAAACACATCAAACAAATTAAATGACTGCAAAGCATCAATCCGCAGTTGTTCTGTAGCCTCTTCTATCTGTTTATAGGTGATATTACTGTCCAGCACTATAGCCAGGTCGCGCTGCACAGCCGGAAATCTTGGCACTTCACTGTAGCGTATAGTATTTGTTACCATCGCCTTTACCCACACATCCCAATTGATCTCTGCAAAATATACTTCCTGCTTTATATCAAATTCGGCCGTGCGCTTCGAGGGCACTTGTTTCGCCACACACAGCACCTTATTCTTCCATTTGCCGGTTAACTCATGAACACCATCTGTTTCATTTATTGAAAACACGTAATTATTAATGCCGCTATATTTCAAAAGGTTTTCCAGTATTCCTTTCAGGTGAAAAATATTGGCACGTTGCGCTTGCTGGTCCCAATGCGTAGTTCTTACATTACCTGTCACCCACAACCCTAACTTCGCTTCCTGTATATACTTATCTCCATGTTGCGTATACACATTCCCATATTCAAACAGGCTAAGATCCTGGCTTTTACGGTTGCAATTATACTGTATCACTTCGAGCCCGCCTTCAAGCATTGATGGGCGCATCACATCAAGTTCACTGCTCAGGCTGTTGATCATACGCACAATATCTGTACGTTCAGGGTAATACTTACTGTTCACTATCGAATTGGTAACGATCTCCTGCATGCCTATGCCACAAAGCAATTCAGCAACACGCTCCCGTATAGAGCGGTCGCTCTCGTATCCTTTTGTCAGTGTAATATTTAGCCTGTCTGATATTTCAATATTATCAAGCCCGTCTATTCGTAACACCTCTTCTACAAGATCTGCCGGCTGTGAAACATCTGTTTTGTTAGAAGGGACTTTCACTGTCAGTTCCTCATCTGTTGCATTCACTATCTCAAAGCCTGATGCGGTAAGTATATTGTTTATAGAATTTACAGAATATCCTTTGCCACTCAGCTTTTGTATATAATCATACTTTGCAGTCACGATTACAGGCTGTAGTGGCTGTGGATATTCGTCCGTTATTCCTGATGTTATATTACCACCTGCTATATCAACAATCATTGCAGCAGCCCGTTTCAGCGCAGGCAATACATTATTTATGTCTACCCCTTTCTCGAAATGGGTCGCAGCATCCGTGCGTAATCCGTGATGCAGTGAAGTGCGGCGGATATGCTTTGGATCAAAGTATGCACCCTCTAAAAAAACATTCGTTGTCGTCTCCGTAATACCGCTCTCTGCACCACCAAAAACACCGCCAATTGCCAGTGGAGTATTGGCATCGCATATTACAAGGTCATCACTATGTAGTTTCCGTTCTTTACCATCAAGCCCTGTAAATACAGTACCTTCAGGCATAAAGCGCACCTGTATTTCGTTACCACTTATTTTATCCGCGTCAAAAGCATGTAATGGCTGCCCGTACTCGTGCAGTACATAATTTGTGATGTCCACAATATTGTTAATACTGCGCACATCTATTGTATTCAGTTTTTGTTTAAGCCATTCGGGTGATGGCCCTACCTTTATATTGCGCAGGCTGATACCCGCATAACGTGGGCAGGCAGCGGTAGCTTCAACATGTACTTTTATTTGATTTTCTGCCGTTGATTCAGAAAAATGAACTTCCGGCATTGATACAATAAACCTTTCACCTTTATGATGTGAAAGGTACGCGCACACGTCGCGAGCCACGCCAATATGGCTGTTAGCATCCGAACGGTTTGGTGTCAGGCCAATGTGAATCGCATAATCCGTCTTGGGTATATTAAAGTATTCTTTCGCAAGAGTACCGATCACGGCTTCATCCGGCAATATCATGATGCCTGCGTGGCTTTTACCAAGGCCTATTTCATCCTCTGCACAGATCATTCCCACGCTTTCTTCACCCCTTATTTTAGCTTTTTTTATCAGGAAAGGAGCCCCATCTGTAGGGTGCACAGTAGTGCCAACAATGGCTACAACTACCTTTTGACCTGCGGCAACATTCGGGGCGCCGCATACTATATGCAACGGCTCAGGCCCGCCCGTATCCACGGTTGTAACGCTGAGATTATCGGCATTCGGGTGCTTTTCACAAGTCAAAACCTGCCCAATCACAAGCCCTTCAAGGCCACCAGGTAAGCTTTCAACCGGCTCAACTGCCTCAACCTCAAGCCCTATAGAAGTAAGAATTTTACTTAATTCGTTTACTGGCAAGGGTTCCGGCAGGTATTCAAGCAGCCATTGGTATGATACGATCATTTAAAAAATAAATTTTAGCAAAGATAACTCCTGATTATACCAAAAACTAGGTTCTGAAAAAAACCATTAACAAAACCATTTATCCACCTCATTATGTGTATTTCGTGTTAATTATTGTTAGTAACTCAAATACTTTGTGAAAAGACAGAACCTTTTCGGAACTTTATGTGGATAATGTGGTGCATAGGATGTGAATCAAGAGCTTATAATTTTAAAATCAGAAACCTTTTGCGGTTCTGAATTTCGCGTTTACATTCGTCCTCCCCCGAAAGGTTTTTAACCTCGACTTAATAGTGGCTTAACAGTAAATCAACATTGAAATACTGAGAAAAAGTCTAAAAATCAAGGAAAATCTACCGAAAACAGGGGAAGAGCAATACATATCACAACTCACTATATAACAAGAAATTTAATAATGGCCGTTAATATTAAAAAAGAATTTGGTACCACAAGAAGCCGCAAACCCGACCTCACTACACTTGTGTATGGCAAAGTGCCACCGCAAGCCCCCGAACTTGAGGAGGCAGTACTTGGTGCTTCGATGCTTGAAAAGGACACCTTCGCACAGGTACTAGAGATCATTCAGAGCGAAGAATGTTTTTATGTTGATGCCCATCAAAAAATATACGCAGCCATGCGCCGGCTTTTTGATAAGGGTACCCCGGTTGATCTGCTCACAATTACTGAAGAATTACGAAAAACAAATGAATTAGAACTCATTGGCGGCGCATACTACCTTACGCGCCTTACAATGAGTGTTTTATCGAGCGCTCACGTAGAATCACATGCACGTATAGTGATGGAAAAATTCATCCAGCGTGAGTTGATACGCATTAGCGGCTCGGTAATAAGTGATGCTTACGAAGACAGCACAGACGTTTTTGACCTGCTCGACAAAGCAGAGTCAGGCCTTTATGAGATCACAGATAAGCACCTGCGTAAAAACTTCAAAAGCCTCAATGAGGTACTGATAAGAACCGTAAATGAGATAGAAGAAAACAGAAAAAAAACAGACGATATTACCGGGGTGCCATCCGGCTTTGCAAGCCTGGACAGGCTTACGGCGGGCTGGCAAAAAACCGATCTTATTATTCTCGCGGCACGCCCATCAGTTGGTAAAACAGCCTTCGCGCTGAACCTGGCGATGAATGCGGCTATGAACCCCGCAAAGCAATTTCCCGTTGCTGTTTTCTCACTTGAAATGGGTGCAGGGCAAATAGTAAAAAGGATGCTCAGCGCGGTTACAGACGTGAGTATGGAAGCCATTACGCGTGGCAAAATGGCCGAACATGAGTTTATACAACTCTCTCAGCGCATGGGCAAACTGTCGCAGGCCAAAATATTTCTTGACGACCAGGCTGCACTTAATATCTTCGAGCTTCGCGCAAAAGCACGGAGGCTAAAACAAAAACATGACATCCAGCTTATCATCATTGACTATCTGCAGCTGATGCAGGCCAATGTAGATAAAAGCGGTAACCGTGAGCAAGAGATCAGTAAAATATCCCGCGATCTTAAAGCCCTTGCAAAAGAGCTGGAAGTGCCTATTATTGCCCTTTCACAGCTCAACCGTTCTGTAGAAACAAGAAAAGAATCCAAAATACCACAGTTGAGTGACCTCCGTGAATCTGGAGCCATTGAGCAGGATGCTGATCTGGTAATGTTCTTATATCGCCCCGAATATCATGGCATCAACAACGATGCAATGGGCGAAACCATAGAAGGCGAAACACAGATCCACATTGCCAAGCATCGTAATGGTAGCACCGGCATGGAAAAAGTACGCTTCATCAAAGAATACCAGCGATTTGTAGACATGGAAGATAACCGCTTCGATTCGTTTGGTGGTGGAAATCCGGGTGGTGGCGGAAATCCGGGTGGCGGGGCTCCACCAAAAGATAACCCACAAGCCGGTATACGCCGCGACCCAAGTGAATTCGGAGGCTCTAAGCTATATATACCCGCAGGCGGTTTCCAAACTATGCAGTCAAAAGTAAATGACGTAAACTGGGACGATGACGACCTTCATGGCGCACCATTCAAGAAGCCGCCTACAGACGAAGATGTGCCATTTTAATTGAACTGGGTTAATTAATGTTAAAAAATACAATATTGCGTAAGTAATTTGTAAATTACATTAACAAAACCTGCAACTATGCATACGCTCATCTTATCAGGTGTTGGAGGCAGCAGTAATTGGCTACCCCTTATGTTCCCGCTTGCCGCTATAGTCGTGGTCGTTTATGCAATTGATGTAATTGCCCGCTACATCAAAAAAAGAAAGCTGCATAACGAAGAAAAGTCAGTTGACGACCTAACTGCACCTATTGACAATAGCGACAAAAACATAATTTGAGGCCCATAATAAGGTTGGATATCCGTTCCTATACCCCTATTGGGAGTACAGATTGGTTACATATAAACCAATCCATTTAAAATGCTTCACAACTATCCGAAACTTTTTTGCCTGAATAGCGGCCATACCTTTGGTTAAGAACG
>CAIRZD010000388.1 GCA_903882965.1 uncultured Bacteroidota bacterium | reverse complement strand
TCAGTTCCCTTCTCTCAATCTCATCAATAACCTGCAATTTAAAGGCGAGATTGTAATCTTTGCATGTGCGGCGAACCCGCTTCTGTTCTGTTTGTTCCATAATAAGTTGTTTTTGTGTCAACTTATTTCAGGACGAGACAAATCTGAAAAAAAGGTGCATGCACTTTCCACTCCAATACTCCATACCTCCATAATTTTGGTTCATTAAAAATGAAATTATGCAGCAGATTACACCATATGAACTTTAAAACGCACAAATGACCCGTCATTGCGAGGCACGAAGCAAACTCACAAAATCCATTTTTTATAAATGCATTTTTAAAATCCAATTGGTAGAATATTTTGATCATAGAAGCGGTGAAGCCCAGCCCATGATGGCCGCCTTTTTTAGCCCGATCTTACGATTGATGCAGATGAAGTATGAGAGAACCACGACACGCTTGAGCAAGTACAACAGGATTTCCGGGCAGGGTTAAAAGCCAGTGCCATGCAGGTGATAGAAGCTTTGCGCACACAGCGTAGGGCCTCTTTATTCCTGCGGAGCATTTGGAATAAACGCATTTCTTTTATTACTTTCGGAGCCTGCACTGAGCTTGCCGAAGTGGCGAAGCAAAGAAAAGTAAAGAGAAGAAGGTCTAATTAAAATGAGTAATTCAAACACCCCCGATAAGAATGAGACATTTTCGAGACATTTTTAAATCACAAATAATTGGCCATCAAGAAAAACTAAAAATAATTTTTTCCTAAAAATGAGAGACATTTATCCATCCCGGTACTTCTGGAGCGACACATTTAAATATACTAACCATTGACCATTATCTACGCACCCCATTGATCATTAATAATTTACCATTAACCATTATTTACGCATTTATATTATCAAACATTATTAAATAAACATTTTAATATCAACATGATACCTATTCTACTTTTTTTATCAAAAATCATATGAAAATAAACGACCTGCATAAAAACAGAAAAAATACTGCCAGGGTTCGCAACCCGGCTCACGGCATTACCTTCTCGTTTTTAACTATTTGCAATAAAAACACCCAACCCAAAATTTTTTCACATTATTACATGAAAAGATTATTTTTACACAAACTAATTCTGTCCGCCCCGTTGGGTGGCTTAAATTTTATTTATATGCTACGTAAATTTACCCTCCTATTCTTGTTGTGTATAGGCCTGCATAGTTTCGTTCAGGCACAGACTCTCGATTCTGTAACTATATACATGCCCTATGGTACAGATACTACATGCCCCGGCATTCAGCTCACCTTTACCGCTGTGCAGAGCAATGATACTTTTTCTAATGTTCAATACCACTGGTACACAGACAATACCTTTATCGGCGTTATCATAGATACTTTTTATTCCACAGCCCTCACTGAAGGCGATAGTGTATTTTGCGAATTAGTTTACACAAACAGTTTCGGTGTCCTCGATAGCGCTATGTCCAATATTATAATTGTGCATCGCAGTGATTCTATACCCCCAAGAGTACTTATCTCGCTTACCACCGGTAGCAACCCCGGTTGCGGCGCTACTCCGCTCACATTTACTGCATACCCGGTAAACGGCGGTACAGCCCCTACATACCAATGGATGGTTGATGGCACGCTCGTAACAGGTGCTGATAGTATCACCTTCACCCGCTACTTCAATGCCGGTGATACGGTCTCCTGCCTCATGGTTTCCAATTCAGAATGTGCCCATCCTTCCGATAGCGCTTTTTCATTGAAGATACCCATCATCCACGATTCGCTTACCGCTTCAGATACTATAGTTGTAGCCCGCAACCCTATATGTTTCGGTACTCTCGATACGTTTACTGCTACCACTTATGCGCCCGGTAGTTCAGGCTACTCCATAGCATGGTATGTGGATACTGCAAGTTTCCCCAGCGCTGTAGGGCCTGTGTTCATTACAGACAGCCTGCATAACAACGACAAGGTCTATTGTATACTCACTGATCTGGATCCTTGCGTGATCAATAAAACTACTATTTCCAATGTGATCACAATGAATGTTATTCCCTTGTTGTATCCATCTGTGAATGTAACATTGACCGGTGGTGCAAATCCCAGTTGCCTTGATTCCCCGGTTACGTTTACAGCTACCTTCCTCAATTCAGGGTCGGGAGCTACCGATACCTGGTTTGTAAACGGCCTTGTTGCGGCTACCAACACACTTACTTTTACATATACATACCTTAATGGCGATCTGATGTCTTTCCAGGTTGAAACTACAGATGGTGGTTGTTACAATGCAGACTCCGTAATGTCTCCTGCCGTATTGATGATCCGCGACAGCACACCTGTTGCTCCGTTTATTTCACTTATCGGCAATATATTGGAAGGGAATACAGCAGGCAATTATATATGGTATTACAGTGGCAATATCGTACCCGGCGCCACTGGTCAGAATTATGCTCCACCGGCATCCGCAATAGGATATTATTATGCCATAAGAGATAGTGCCAATTGCCCCTCTTTACCATCAAACACCCTTTATATAGCGCTCTTGGATGTAAACAACATTAATACCGGCGATGTAAAGATTTATCCTAATCCTACATCAGGTATACTTAACCTCGATTTGGCACAGGCTTATAAAGGCATGAAGATGGATGTATACAATTCATTAGGAATTGGCCTGCGTCATGAGGATATTGACAACCAGTCTCACTTTGAAACTGACCTTTCTTATTTACCAGATGGGGACTACTTCGTAGTATTAAGAGATGAGAGCGGCAGTACTTCTACCTTTAAGATCCAGATAAGAAAATAGCATTCAGATATCAGGAACGCAAAAAAATGGCTGCCTTTTGGCAGCCATTTTAAATATTATTTTCCGGCAAAATATTTATCCTGCTTTAAGTAGTGACGCAGTCTCTACTTTCAGATCTGCACTATTAATATTTTTAGTTACCCAAGTATATATATCATTCTGGTGCAATTCATTTCTATCTTGTGGAGAACTTGCGATAACAATAACGTCATAAAGGAGCCCTTTATATTCATGCTGAAGTGCCGTTTCTGCATCATCAAATAATAGGTAGAAAATCGTGAACCTGTTTTTGCTATTTTGGTCAAAAGGAGCAATTGCTACACAACTAATAACAGCATCACTGTTTTTGTTAAAGGGTTTTCCAACCAGGTATTGATACTGTGTGCATAATTTTTCCGCTTCAGGTAATGTATAAGGGGCTTTTTTCATTTAGAATAGAAGTTTCAAGCAGCAATATAGAATATGTGCTGCAATTGATAAAGCAATAATTGTAGAATAACAGTATATTAACCTTTAAATATTAAT
>CAIRZD010000387.1 GCA_903882965.1 uncultured Bacteroidota bacterium | reverse complement strand
CTCCAGGGTGGATGCACATTTTTCGACTTCATAATACCCTTGTTGCACGGGTTTCCCCATTTCCATTACGGCCAGTTTTACCAATCTGTCTTTTTCTTTACGAATTTCTTTAGCAATATTCTTTAATACGATCGCCCTTTTACTGAGTGGCAATTGTCGCCATTCTTGAAAAGTTTTCCGGGATTGATTCAGCGCACGCTCTACCTTTTTTTCGTCATATATTTCGTAAGTAGCAATTCCCTTCCCTGTAGCCGGATTGATCGATATTATTTGGTCTGGCATAACAATAAAATTTACTGCAAAATTAATTAACCTTATCTGTACAAAACGTTTTTATAAATTTGCACTTCATAAATTAACAATCCATACTTTTAATAATACAAATATCACCTGATGGTAACAGAAAAGATAAAATTCGGAACAGACGGATGGAGAGCAATAATTGCCCAGGATTTTACTGTTTATAACGTAGCACGTGTGAGTAAAGGGCTGGCAGACTGGCTACTGCCACAATCCCAGCAACCTGTAGTAGTATTAGGCCATGATTGTCGTTTTGGCGGACAGTTGTTTACAGAAATTACAGCTAAGGTTTTATGTGCAAATGGAGTGAAGGTGTTATTGGCAAAAGGCTTTATCAGCACGCCTATGATCTCTTTAGGTGTTTTAATGCTAAAAGCCCAGCAGGGTGTTGTTATCACAGCATCACACAACCCTCCATCTTATAATGGTTTTAAATTAAAAGGCGCACATGGCGGCCCATCAAGCCCGAAAGATATAGCAGCGGTAGAGGCTTTAATACCCGATGAGGTGGATATACCTTCTCAATCATTGGCATATTGGGAAGAAAAAGGGTTGCTGGAATACATAAATCTTGAGGATATCTATATCAATTATCTCAAAGAGAAGTTTGACTTTGATGCATTGTCCCGATCTCCATTCAAACTGGCATATGATGCAATGTATGGTGCAGGGCAAAATGTGATCCGTAGATTATTGCCGGGGGCAGTTTTAATACATTGTGATGACAACCCCGGTTTTCATGGGCAAGCTCCGGAACCACTTGACAGAAACCTTAAAGAACTGGCCCACACGGTTGCCACAACCCCTGAAATAAAAATAGGATTGGCGACTGATGGGGATGCCGACCGTATAGGCTTGTATGATGGTGATGGTAATTTTGTAGATGCGCATAATATCATACTCCTGCTGATTCATTACCTGCGTAAGTATAAAGAGATGACAGGTAAGGTTGTTATCGCGTTTTCGGTAACAGACCGGGTGAAAAGGCTTTGCGAACATTATGGCTTGTCTTTAGAAGTAACCGCTATAGGTTTTAAATACATCAGCGAGATAATGGTGCATGATGATGTGCTGGTAGGTGGAGAAGAGAGTGGTGGAATAGCTGTGAAAGGCCATATCCCTGAGCGTGATGGCATTTATGATGGACTGGTCATCTATGAGTTCATGACTAAATCGGGGAAAACTCTTAAGGAACTTTGCGAGGAGGTATATGCCATTGTGGGCCACTTTACCTATGACCGGCACGATCTGCATATAGAGAATGATAAGAAAAATGCAATTATCAAAAAAGCTGCCGATGGGGGATATACAAAGTTTGGCAAATACGATTTCAACCGCATAGAAACTATAGATGGTATAAAGTACCATCTTGACAACGGAGGATGGGTGATGTTACGTGCATCCGGCACAGAGCCATTACTGCGTGTATATGCAGAAGGTAACAGTAAAGAAGAAACGCTGGATATACTGGAAGATGTGAAGAAAACTATTCTGTAGCAGGTAGTTTTTGAAGTGCTTCTTCGTGTTCTTCTTTCTCGAGTGTTTTGATGTAATGCATTCTCATGTGATCGTAAAAGGAATGCTTATCAATGACGATCGCCGCGACGCCTGCTATCATACCTGCAAGCATGAGGTGAAAGATCACATTGTGGCTGTTTGTCATTTCCAGCACGAGGATAGCGGATGTAAACGGTGTACGGGTCACCCCTGTTAGAAAGCCTACCATTCCGGCTAATATAACCAGGTTGGTATTTGTTGCCGATAGTTGAAACCAGCCGGCAACCATTGCCCCAAAGCCTGCTCCCGAACTTAAAGCCGGGGCGAATACGCCGCCTGAAACCCCTGTTGTAAAAGATACTATAGGCCCGGTAAACCGGAGAAATGGCACATACCAGGCAATTCTTTTATTTGGAGAGAACAGAACGGAATTCATAAGTTCTTTGCCCGAGCCCATTACCTCAGGGCTAAAAACCACGGCAAGCAAAACCATTATTAATGCACATACTGCAACATACATCCATGTTTGGGATTTTGTAAAACGACCTTTCCACCGGAAAATAATAAGGATGAATTTGCACATAAGGCTGCCAAGCAATCCTGTAATTACTGCCACAATAATAACGGCAAGAAATATGTACCCGCTCAAATTGCTTACATCAGGATACCCCAGATACAGGTATGACCCTAAAAAATACTGGGCCGTAAGGCCTGCAATGATAACTGCTGAGAAAATAGCCGTGCGATAATACCTTATATGCGTTCTGGTTAGTTCTTCAACAGCAAAAACGATTCCTCCAAGCGGTGTATTGAATGCAGCTGCGAGGCCAGCTGCGGCCCCGGTCATTATCATATTTCGCCTTGATATACGGGGCCAGGAATCGGGTATCCATTGGTTTACTTTTCTGAACACAGAACCAGCTATTTGTATAGTGGGGCCTTCTCTTCCCGTAGCTCCACCGGCAATGGCTACAAGTATGTTAGAAATAATTTTGACTATAATAACCTTTATACTTAACAGCTTACGAACTTTATGATTGTCTTTTGGGGTGGCCAAGTCTATTGCGGCCATTACCTGTGGTATACCACTGCCTCGTGCATATGGCGCAAACTTTTGTACAATAAAAAAAGCTATCAGAAATAACACCGGTGTAATAATAAATAGCGACCAGATGTGATTGTGAATAAAATACTTAGATATACTTTCGGCGCCTGCAAATAATTTTGTGTAGAGTACCGCGATCAATCCCGTAAGTAAAGAGGCTATCCAAAAAGGTACAGCCTGTAACAAAGTAGATTTTAATTTCTCGTTACGTATTTTCTCAAATGATTTTTTTAAGAAAGATCGGACCT
The DNA here is from genome assembly GCA_903882965.1 of uncultured Bacteroidota bacterium. Taxonomy (GTDB): domain Bacteria; phylum Bacteroidota; class Bacteroidia; order Chitinophagales; family Chitinophagaceae; genus Nemorincola. The sequence goes on along the minus strand of CAIRZD010000387.1, from coordinate 317 downwards.
TATTATCTGTACTCATGAAAAGAATAAAGGATAAAGGTAACGGAAGAGAAAAATTTATTCGCATCTTATATAGCTATCAATTAGTTTCATTAGAAAGATAGCCACTTCATTTTTAATAAAAATGCCTAAAAATGCTTAGTGTCATTTCTTTACAGTTGGATAGAGAGTCATATACAGGGGGTGATAAAATCCTGTTAAAAAACATTTTTTGAATAAACTTTGACTTTAAACATCAAATTTGTATACATTTGCAACCCGGCAAGTCTTATACGGCCAGCTCCTATTGAATCCCCCAGGGCAGGAATGCAGCAAGGGCG
>CAIRZD010000386.1 GCA_903882965.1 uncultured Bacteroidota bacterium | reverse complement strand
TTTATCAAGTTCCCTGATCATAAGAGGCAATGCGCTTTCAATCGTCGCATTCTCTTTATTTTTCTCTTTTTTTGAATAAGAATATTCCTTAATCAAGAACGAATATTCCAATTGTTTGTCATTGTTATTATCCGCCCATTTTTCATATTGTCCAATCTCCATGTAAAACCTGGAAGAATCATAATTACCGATTTGCTTATAAATGGAATCAACACCGAAAAATTGCACCGCAAAGGATCTATGAAGTAAATAATCAGGAAATGCCAAAACATTTGAGCAGTATCCTGCAAGAAGGAAAGATGTAATAGCAAATATCCTTGAGAATATGCCCATATATGATTTTGATGTAAATGCTTTGCGTAAAAGTACAATATAGATATATGTATCGCAAACTCAAAATGAAATTCAAGTTAACGATCTCCGAAATGAGTAGAAAAAGGAAGCAATTTGCAAGGATAATACGGACACTATCTTAGCTATGAATACAAACTAATGTCTATCATTCCATGCTTCGAGCATTTTATTGACCTGTAATATCCATACTTGCATCCCATTATTATTCCAATGAACATCCCCGGGCAAAAAATACGCTTGGGGTGATGCATTAAATAGCGAATAAACGTCAATTATTTTCATCTTTAACCGTTGGTCGTTTTGAATGAGTGGTATAAAATGATTATAAGGCTCCGGCTGTAAAATTGTAGCAGTGCTGGGTATCACAGACAAATATATCTCTGTAAATCCATCGGCTTTGTAATGGTCATAAATAGCATTGAGGTTGTCTATTATCCTCGAAATATCTTCCGGTGGCAAAGGTGAATAAGAACTACTGATGTCTGTGGCTGTGACTGTTTCTTTATAAAAAAGTTGTTGCTTGTTTTGAGAAATCACTACATCACCGGATGCCCTGTCAAAGAATTTATAATTGAAAAGTGCTTTGTACATCATTGCCGGAACAATAAAATTATAGTTGAACAAATTATACTGGAGGTTCTGATTTATATTCTTATTAAAGTAAGTATTAGCGTTAAATACCTCGGTGATATCGGGCAGGAATGTTGAATGGGGCGTAGTGGTTGGTTCCTGGGTTGTAGCATGAGGGGTGGCTTTGCAAACATCCTGAAATATCCTTGTGTCTTTAAAATAATCCCTTGTATACCGCTCGGCGAGTTGTATGATCATCACATTTTTCCTTGTGGTATCAAGTGCGTATTCTAAATTTTTTCTGAACCTGCGCCCAAACGTATAACTATATATTCCGGCATACGCACTATCAGGTATTTTTTCTGTGTAGCTATCACCAGAAACATAAAGAATGACGTTTTTACTACCATTGTACAGCGGGCGTTTAAAAACATACTTCCTTCTCGAGTCAAATTTTTTTACTTTATCGAGGTATGCGAATGCAACAAGATCACCATATCTGTGCTGGTATGTACCTATCCATGATGAATCATCCATTCTTTTGTCAGAGATATATCCCATTGCACTGCGGGATGTAGAAGCCCACATTACAAACAGACCAGCTATTATCAATATGTCGCGGATGATTTTTTTGAACATAGCGTTAAAACTGAAAGTATATAAATTGATTTTCTGCAAACACACCAAAAAAGTAACATACTGCAACCATAACCATCATGTACAAATAAAAAGAACTGTTCTTTTTAATTAGGTGCTGTGGTATAAATTTTTCCCTGGCTATCATAATTGCAATAAGCACGAAAGAAAATAATAATTCACCTCTATTTAATCCGGTATAATTACTACCACTCCTGAGCGTAAATATTTCTTTTATATAGGTATATGCGGCATTGATGTTTTTAGCACGAAAAAAAACGAATACAAAGACACCAAAAGTAAAGGTGATCAGGATGCTGCTATACAGAGATAGCCATGCCGGTAGTGCGTTGAAAATACGCCTGCGGATATTTCTGGTATGAAACTCATAAACCAAAGCAACGCCGTGCAATAATCCCCACACGATAAATTTCCAGGCGGCACCGTGCCAGAGGCCGCTAATAAAAAATGTAACGAGCAATCCTATGGTTATTGCTGTTTTGCCCCAATATCTTAATGAAACAACAATAGGATTATACAGATAATCATAAAACCAACTGGATAAAGAAATATGCCACCTCTTCCAATAAGTATTCATGTTGGGAGATAAAAAGGGCTGGTTAAAATTTTCCATGAGTTTTATGTTCATTACCTTGGCTGCTCCAATGGCAATATCAGAATAGCCTGAGAAATCACAATATATCTGGAATGCATAGAGCACAGCACCTGTAAATAATGCCAGAGATGAACAATTGCCGGTGTATGTATATGTATAATCCACCGCGATACTTAACCTATCGGCGATAACTGCTTTTTTATAGAATCCCCAAAGCATACGCGCCAGGCCTTCTTTTACATTATCCCGGTTATAAGGCCTGAATTCGTGTAACTGAGGGAGGATATTTTGCGGGCGCTCAATTGGACCAGCTACCAATTGCGGATAAAACATTACATAAAGTGCGTACGTAACAAAATTCCTTTCGGCAGGTTGGTTTTTTCTGAATACTTCTATGGTATAACTCATTGCCTGGAAGGTATGAAAGGAAAGACCAAGAGGCAGAGCTATTCTTAAAAAAGGCAGGTCTATTTCTTTGTTGAAAAATAGAAACCCTGTATGAATATTCTCGAGAAAGAAATTATAATATTTAAAAACAACGAGAGTACCTATATTCGCTACCAGGCTGACAATCAGCCATCGTTTGCGCTTTTTGCCTTCGCTGTTTTCAATTTGAATCCCTGCAAAATAATCTACTATAATAACGCTCCCAAGTATAACAATATACACTGGAACAAATGACATATAGAAGTAACAACTGGCAAAAAGCAACAACAATACCCGATGCCGTTGGTTTTTCAGTCTGAAAAACCATAATGTTGCCACCAGGAAAAAGACCAGAAATTGTAATGAGTTAAAAAGCATACTACTATAGAGGCATTGGGCGTATAAATATTGTAAATATATGCAGAGTTTTGAGAACTAAAGATACTAGAAACATTGGTTAGTAAATGAACCTATACGCGCCCATGCGTATCATCCCCACAAGTATCAAAAGTGCCATTCGTTCTGCCACCTCATTAAAATATAATCCTCTATCAGCTGTATTTGATTTTTCGGGTTTTCGATATTGTGTGCCTCATACTGATAAGAGGCTTCTCCTGAAGGCACTAATAGTTTTCGTTCATGAATATTATTATGGTTGCAGTAGTGCGCTACCGGATTCCAAAGATGCCGCCAAAACGCATCAGTTACACCCCTTGTTAAATAGACATTCTTAATTGAGGGATGAAGACGAAGAAGCTGGACAATGCTAACATAGATCAAGTCATCAAAATTATGCTCAATCGCATCGTCAGAGAAACCGCCAAGCATCTTTTGATGTTTACGATCATCTGGCATTGCATCGTCTATTGAACTGATCAGGTCTGTAATTGCGATCTGTTTATCATGACAAAACTGTTTCCATTCAACAGGAGTTGCGCTGATAAGCGAACTTTCGCCATACAGCCTTGGTAAAATATCCCAGAAATAATTGCTCTCAGTACGCCCATAAAACCATTCTGCCGAATTGCTTGCAGGCCATGCCGGATTGAATGTACCAACAATAAGGGTAGTCGGCTCAAAATCGAGCAATTCAAGGTTCAGATATTTATGGAATTTGTGTATACAGGGCATTGCGCAGCATTTTATTGCCGCATCAAATATAGGTAAAGCATAAAAAGCCGCAAATTTCGCCACGGCTTCTGCCACCTACCGGACTTATCAAACCAATTTTATGATGATATACAGCGGATACACCCTTTAAAACCATTCTTATCATTCTATGACATTATTCTTTCATTACCCGCACCATTTTCTTCTCTCCGTAAGTACCAGTAAGTTCGAGCAGGTATGTGCCGGGTATTATGTCCGTTATGGTTACTACATTATTTCCGCTTTGCAGCGGACCTGTCTGTATGCAACTGCCGGTAATATCCAGTAATCTATAAGTACTATTTTGCGTTAGCCCGCTGATATGCAGCACACCAGCCACAGGGTTAGGATATACCTGTATATTACACGAGCCTAGTGGCGTTGGTATACCTAATGGCCATACCGTTATGGTAACTGTATCGTAAGACAGGGTGCCACATACATCCAGTTCCATCACATACTTTGTAGTAGTATCGGGGTGTACATTAAAGCCAGCTATATTGCTGTCTATAAGCCCGCTGCCTACTATGTACCACTTACAGGGCAGGTAGCCATCTGTGGTTCCAATGAAGACACTATCGCCGGTTGCTGAGGTAGCGCCTGCGGGGCCTGCATTGGCTGCGGCGTTTATCGGTATTACGCTTACGTCGTCTACGAGGTAGTATGCCATATAGTTTGGGTCAGCCCCTCCTACACCCCATGCATATGAAGGGTTAACAGGTACAGGGATAGCAGAAGTATGCGCGGAATCAAAAAAATTACCAATAGTAATAAAATGTTCCGTACCATTGGCCACAAACGTACCCTGCACTTTTATCCAGTTGAGCGTGTCGTAAACAACTGAGGTGTCGTATACCTGGGGTGTGCAGTAGGTGAGGGGATATCCGCAATTCTGCCACATAACAGTATCTATCGTTCCGTTATCAAAATAGGCCCCGATATTATTGACCGCCCAACCCGAGCACTGATCAGTAGTGACATAAAAAGTAACGCAATAGGCTTGCCCTGAAACCAATAAGCTTTTTAATTTTCCCTGGAGATAATCACGTTGTGTGTTATCACCGGTCGCAATACGCGAATACATTCCGACTTGTGTCATACCACTGCCTGTGCGGGGATAATGATAAAAATACGCGTTAAAAGGGGCGCCTGCATTTATTGATGACGAACATTCATTAATATATTCAGGTACGCAAGTAATGTTTATAGTGTCCCCAATATTAAAATTGGTATCAATGCCATTCCACGAAGTAGCATATGCAGCCTCATCAAAACCATTAGGACATAGGGTGTGCTGCTCAAAACTGGGATTTAGTACTAAATTAATTTGCGCCTGCCCCGCAAGCGGGATACAGGCGCAAATTGTAAGGATCAGTATTAATGGTAACCTCATCATTCTATAGTAAATTTAAGAATAAATATCTTTCCGTTACTATCGGTGAGGTGCAGCACATATATTCCGGGTGGCACATCGGTGTGTATTTGTATAAACCTGCCCTGGAACATCAGATCTGTTTTGTAAATCGTTTGGCCTAAGGCATCAACAATTTCCGCGTTCACCGGCAATGGGTCGGTCATATGCTGCACAATGTTGATGGTGCCATGACTTGGGTTGGGGTATAGGCGGTAGCTTTGTTTGCCGGCCAGTATATCAGCGCCATTCGATCCGTTATTGCCTGTGCCAGTATGCCTTTTCCTTTCGCCAAGAGTAGGTGGCATGCAGTCGTCTATATAGGTTATGTACTGGTTCATCAGCACATTATAAAGGTTGCATGCATTATGCACCACCGCACCGTACAAACTTGGGCACAGGTTGGCAAGAGCGCCTATAGTAGCTGTATCACCCGTAGTCAGTGTATCGGTTACATACTTCAGGTACAGGTTGTAGTAAGTGATATAATTACTTACTACTGCATCGGCATCTGTGCCATCGGCCATTATTACGCCGGTTGCTGGGTCTGTTGCAGTAGTGGCCAGGGCATCAATATCCTGGGCTAGCTGTACCCGTGCGTTATCATACTGCTCGTTGGCAAGATTGTCTTCGATACCTGTAAGCCATCCGTAGCGGCTATTTTGGCCCATTTGCGCGAATGTGTTCAGCACGGCAGAAGTATCGGGCAGCGTAGTGTCTGCCTGCATTGCCTGGAAAGTCACCATCTGCGATGTCCAGTTGCTGTTGGTCGGAAGTACGGGACCCCATGATTAACACTTGTCACTTTCCTATATGAAATTAGAAAAGCCACAACTTTCGTTATGGCTTTTTCCTCCGCTCCCCCTCCCCGACTTGAATGGGGGACCACATGATTAACACTTGTCACTTTCCTTTGGATTGTTTCAAAACAAAAACACCACAACTTGCGCTGTGGTGTTTTCTTCTGCTCCCCCTCCCCGACTTGAACGGGACCCCATGATTAACACTTGTCACTTTCCTTTGCCTTACGCTGATAAAAAAAGCCGCGACGTTTGTCGCGGCTCTGCTCCCCCTCCCCGACTTGAACGGGGGACCCCATGATTAACAGTCATGTGCGGAAACCCGTGGAAAGAAGAACAGCAATGGCTTTCAGCTCAGCGGCTTTATTATGTTCAAGTAATGTTCAACTATTAATGCTTCGTACTGATTAAAAAATAATTATTCTCAAAAATACGAAAGGTTGTGTTTCTTTTGTGCAATTTTAAAAAGGAATTTCATTTTTTGCTTTTTCTGCTCTCTCTCTGTAGTAGATTTCAGCATCCTTTGGATACATGGTTATTATCACAACATCCTTATCAACAAAACCGGGCTTAATCTTTATGAATTCACCTGTTTCTGAATCCATTATATCATAGAGGCAGTTCTTGGGTGGATCAAATGGCCGTGATGCAATTTCAAAAACTCTTTCCCTTTCATTTTTTTCAAACTCTAACTTATGTTTACCATCTATAGTTTCAACATATTCCATTACTCCATTATTGCAATTTGGACATTTTACTACCATTTCAGTCCATGCCAGGTCTTCATTGTCGTATAATTCTCTATATGGAGGGTTTCTATTTTTTATGCCAGTATCTGATTTGGAAAATTTATTTTTTAGACTATCCCAAAAGAACACTGGATGAGTTTGAAAAAATTCGTTTATTTTCCCTAAGGAATGACCATTACTATAGAACTCTTGAGTATGATCACAACTATTGCATTTATACAATGCAGCATCCAAATATATTCTGTGTACCATGTTTAATAATTTTTAGTTTAATGAATTAATTTTTCCGTAGTTACGACTATTCAATATCACTGCACACCAACGTATCTGCCCTATAGGTTTTTAGATTTTTATAAGAACGCTTCGGCAACATTTTATGATTAATTCTATCGTACAATAGCCTATGGTGAAAATTGTTTTTCACATCAAACAATACATAGAATTTATTCTTTTCTTCAAAATCATACATTTCTTTTAATCTGTCTGACTTCATCGGATATTCAACAAGTCTTTCAGTTATGCTGATATTATCCGGGGCTTTTTCATTGTAAGTAACAGTCCTAGTAGGCAAACCAGTATTTACTCCAAAAACTTTCAGAATTTCATCTTCAGTGCCAATGAACGGATTTTGTGCAATAATCTCTTTCCGCCTTTCATCCTCTGGGTCTGTGGGCAGTTCTACTGTTTTTGTGATTTTTATTTCATCATCTATAACTGGCATCCAGCGGTCATTTGCAAATGTCAGCCACCTATTAGGGTACATGGCATATCCTGTAATGCCCTTACCGAAATAACTAAAAAACCTGTCATCAGGAATATAACCCCAGTTTGTAAGGTGCGTATAATCTTCCCGTAATAGTATTTCATGTAATTCTTTTGTGAATAATAGGAATTTAATATTTACCAGTCTTTGCAGTGCAAATGTTTTCATAGGAGATTCATTTTTGAACTTTTAACTGGTATTAATTCAGGCTGTGCATATAATGAATGCGGTCAAAGAAAAATATTTTTGCTGCTTCAACATCAATCTTGGTTTGTGTATCAAGCTTATCGCCATAGAGTCTGAATTCGTAATAACGATTAATAACAGTCGCATCAATACTTATTATAGGGAAAGGCATATGAAGCCTATCAAAATAATATCTCTCAAAGCTGCACGGAATTTTAATATCGTTTACAATGTATTGAACTTGTTTTCCCCGTGCTTTTGAGGCTATCAATGTATCCCTGTCCTTTTGTTCACCTTGCAAATCTGTAAGAAAGTATGGAACTATTTTCTTTTGTTCAGCTTTAGCCTTAACACTTTTATAATCGTTACGGGCAAACTTTATGAAAAGATATAGAACATAGCAAAGAAGAAATATTCCATTGGGCATATGCCTGTATTTTTATTGAAGTTACTTATTTAGATTATTTTTTAGCTCTGCAATTTCATC
>CAIRZD010000385.1 GCA_903882965.1 uncultured Bacteroidota bacterium | reverse complement strand
ATCTATTTATTATGAAACAAATATTTGGTGGTTAAGCCGGTTGCTATTTATTGGCAGCAGTGGCGATGGCACCGTTCAAATTCAGTCACTAATTAAACTTTTAGCATGAAAAAAATAAAACAACTTTTGCCATCAATAATTGGAGTATTATTAGCCGAAGCGTTTTGCCCAGGAGTAATGCTTGTTATGTCTTTTTTCCCCGAACGCTGTAATCCGAAGTTTACCACATTAGAGGGATTGAAAATTGGGTTATTAATGGATGTTTCATTTACCGCGCTGATATTATTTGGCATGCTTGTACTTTTCCTTACCACAATTGGTTTGTGTCGTCATGATCACGGTGATTAAAGAACCGGACGTACAAGAGTGCGACGCAACGAAGTTAAATAGTAGTAACAAAGCTAAGTACCAAAATAAAAAAACATGAGCATAAAGAAAATAAAAGTAACCATATCCATAACAGGAGAAGACCAGGGAGATATTAAATCTCACCTATCAATGGTAAGAGATCAAATAAACACCCTACTAAAACAAGGTAAGGATACAGACCAGCCAATAGAAGTAGAGGGAATGAAAAGCAGTCACACATTCAGCATTGAGTACCTTAAAGACTAAAGCAAAAACATGAGCAAAATTACCATCATTCACCCATCGCGCTCCCGGCCAGAACAATGCGCCTCAACCATGGATAAATGGATATCCCGGGCAGACCATAAATCAGACCTTGAATATCTGATCAGTGTAGATAAATCGGACCCACTTCTGAAAGAATATCAAATGTTGGCGCACACGGACGTTATTGTTATCTCCGACAACAAAACAGCGATAGAGGCTATCAACTGTGCTGCAAAATACGCCACCAGAGATATCTTCATAGTTGTATCGGATGATTTTGATTGCCCTAATCACTGGGACACACTACTGCTGGAGCAAATAGGCGAACAGGAAGACTACGTGGTAAAAACCATGGACGGATGCCAGCCATGGATAATTACACTACCCATAATGGACCGGAAATACTACAACAGGTTTGGGTATATCTACAACCCACTCTATGAGCATCTATTTTGCGACACCGAGATGAGTCATGTAGGGGCACTCCTTGGCCGAACAATAACAGTAGACTTGGTATTTCCTCACAGGCATTACACCCAAGCTGGGGGGCATCCAAAGGACGCTATAAACGAAAAGAACGACAATACGTGGGTGCAGGGAGAGACTGTGTACCTGGAGCGTATGAAAAACAATTTTGGGATAGAAAACCCAGAGCGCATAACTTTACCGAATCATTTAATTCACTGGTTAAGGGTAAAAGGAGTTGCTGTATGATTCGGTTATCTATACTAATACCGTCGCTAGGTAAAAGAAAAGAGCAGTTAACCCAATTGCTTGAACACCTGAATGCGCAGATGGTCGACGGCGTGGAAGTAATTACCTTGATCGACGATGGAGAAATAACGATTGGAAAGAAAAGAAATCAATTAGTGGATATGGCGAGTGGGGAGTTCATTGTAATGGTCGATGACGACGACAGTGTTTCCGACGACTATATACCGCTCATAGTTTCAGCGATAGGCGACGATATTGATTGTGTAGGTATGCAAGGGATTATAACAACTGACGGGAAGGATGAGCGCCAGTGGTTTATAAGCAAAGACTACAAAAACTGGCACGAGTCAAATGGGGTTTATTACCGCACCCCTAATCATATATCTCCAATAAGGAGGTCGCTGGCCCGGCAGGTTAAGTTCCGGGATATAAAGCATGCGGAAGATTTTTATTTCAGCATGGAGGTTCTACCTTTATTAAAGAACGAGAGAAAGATAGAAAAAAACATTTATCATTATAAATTTATGAACAAATGACACGAGCAATAGTCAGCTTGGCTACAAGGAGGGGAAATTACGTAAAATCTTTAAATCGCTTAGAAGAGTCCCTTCGCCTTGACGAGAACATGGATTTTATAGGATTTATAGGTGAACAATCCGTGGGCGCTCCATTGCATATCAATAACCCCTACGCTTTTAAGATATACGCCATTGAACAGGCAAGAAGTCGCGGATACGATCAGGTACTATGGTTAGACTCCAGCGTGTTCGCTATAAAAGACACTAAGCCTGTTTGGGATAAAATTGATGCTACGGGTTATATTATGCAGAGTGCAGGGTTTCGCACCGGCAATTACTGTAACGACTTTGCGTTGGATTATTTCAAGGTGAGCAGGGATGAGGCTATGGAGATGTTCATGTACGGGAATGCCGGCATGCTGGGTCTTGACTTCACAACCGAAATAGCAAATCATTTTTTTGAAGAGTGGAAAAAATCCATGCTGAATGGGTGCTTTAAGGGCGCATGGGACAACGTAGCAAAAACAGAAAGCCAGGACGAAAGGTGCTGGGGTCATCGACACGACATGAGCGCCGGGAGTATTATTGCTAATAACCTACAAATGAAATATCAACCAGGGGATGAAATACTGGATTATTCAGCCCCATACAAACAGCCGCGAAACGAAACAATTATTTTTTACGCACAAGGAATGTAGCTATGGGTATTACACAGAATTCAGTCGACAGGTTGCGCAGACACAATTTACTGCAGCCAATGAAAATGCTTGAACTTGGAGCTCAGAATATGTACGACAATGATCACTACGGATCTATTGCGAAGGCGTATTTTGAACAAATAGGCATAGAACACACTTCTTGGGATATTATACCGCACCAGGGAGCGATACAGGTTGATTTGCGGGAAGATTTGCCGATAGTTCATCAATACGATATAATAACGGATTTTGGCACTTCAGAGCACGTAGATGGAAATTACTACCAGGTACATAAAAACATCCACAACTTATGCAAGGTAGGAGGGTTTATCGTGCATGAAAACCCAAAAACAGGTCACTGGCCCGGCCACGGTTGCAACTATGTGAATATGAATTTCTACATTACATTGGGTCAATTATGTGGGTATGAATGCATCGAACTTACAGAACACTTTGCGATGGGAAACACTATAGATGGCTGTAACATATGCGTAGTGATGCGCAAAATGTACGACGCCCCATTTATCACAAAAGAGCAATTTGAAACAATAGCAGTATATAAATCTTAAAAACGGGAAAATGAAAGTAACACCACCTAAGTTTATTGTTGATAACGCTATAGAAGGTTCACCAAAAATATACTCACAGAGCAATGAAGCGTGCGTAGTGATGGAATACTTTCATGGAGAAGTAGGCAACTTGCTGGATATTGGCGCAAATGACGGAGAGACATTTTCTAACAGCCGGAACCTTTTACAATTAGGCTGGAGCGGCACACTAATAGAGCCAAGTCCCAAGGCATTTAGTAAGTTGTTGGAATTATACGGGACCGGAGAAAAAACAACTCTACTAAATATAGCAATTTCTGATGCCACCGCAACAACCACCTTGCACGAAAGCGGGGCTCATGTACTTGGTGGTAATGACATAGCGCTGGTATCTACAGTAGTGCCAGCGGAAATGAATAGGTGGAAGGACGTTGAATTTAATAATGTACAGGTAGATACAAAGAGAATTGACGATGCAGGGTTAGATAAGCGATACGACTTTATATCTATTGATTGCGAAGGTATGGACTGGGTGGTGCTTCAGCAGTTAAATTTAACAGCAATGGGCTGTAAGTGTATATGCGTCGAGCACAATAGTATTATGGATTTAAAACTAGACATTATAGGGTACTGTAAGCAATTTGGTTTAGAAACAATATTACTGAGTAATGCCGAAAATATAATAATAGCTAAATAGCAATCCTCGCCAGAACGGTGCCATCGCCTCTGAAACTAAATAGCAGCAACTAGCTTAACCCCCAAAGAAAAACACATGAGCACATTCACCCCTATAGTATCCGTTATCTGCCCAACAACACCAGACAGAGCGCATCTGCTCCCAAGAATGCAGTACATGTTCACAGCCCAGGACTACCAGTTAAAGCAGTTGATAATAGATGACGGAGAAGGAAGTATAGGAACAAAACTAAACAGGCTGATCGACAAAAGCCTTGGAGACGTTATCGTGAGGTGTGACAGTGATGACATGTACCGGCCAGACTGGATATCAAAATCAGTCAAGCATCTCATGGATTCTGAAGCAGATGTTACAGGCCTTGATAACTTCTACATGGCAAACATAGAAAACGACTGGGAGTGCTATGAATACGCCTACAAGGTAAAGGTGCAGCCTTATGTATCCGGTGCAACAATGTGCTTCTGGAAGAATGTGTGGAGGAAAACACCTTTCGATGATATGTCCATAGGTGAAGATAATAAGTTCCTGTTTGGAAGAAATGACGCTATAAAGATCGTTCCTCACGGATATAAAGATGGGTTCCTGGCTACAATACACAAGAATAATACCTGCCCAAGACCTGTACACAATGCTATGAACTATAGAAGACTAGGAATAGAAGAAGAGTGTATAATAAGAAACAGGTGGGATAGGTTTGCTGCTATTAAGGAGTATAAAGAAGTGGTGATAGATAGGGATTGTGGGTGTCCGCAGGTTTGATTTGGTAGCCGCCTTCATTCACTCCGATTTAACATCGTTGCGACGCTCCTTTCGACGCCATCGCCTTGATGCTAAATATTAGCGGGCGCAACTACAGGTGCTCAATCAAGGAACCGAACCCTGCATGCGCCATTCTACGGTCCACGGGAAAAGTTCATCGTTTGTTCTATAATTTCTTGTTATGTCTAAGTAGGTCTTTTTCAATGATTTATGAATTTTAGCGACTAGTTCTACTTAACATAACATGATTATAGAACAATGTTGAAACGGCTTAATGACCTTGACCAAAGTCCTGTTTAGTAGGGATATATTCTGATGTTGTTAATGTTACTCCGAAGCTGGTTTCGCCTCTTAGCCCGGTCAAACCTTTTTATAAATCGAAAGCAGCGTTTAAATATTCAATATAGAAATCCATATGTTGAGCAAGAATTTACTTATGGTGGATTCTTAAATTATGCTTAACATATGGATTTTTATGACGTTCATTTAATAAACGGTGCGCAGATTTATTAACAGAGAAGAAGGGTGGAGATTATGTTAAGTAGAAAAGCCTCTCATTGCTGAAAGGCTTTTTACTTTACATTTGCAGTGCTAACATAAAACATAAAGAAGATGGAAAAAGGGTAACTATATACCTGTTTACACCGATTATTTTATTTGAAATGAATTTGAAACAAATTTAAAATGGCAATATCTATATAATATAACTAAAACCCTTATTGATGGCGGCATAGATGTTGTATTGTTATAGTTATTTTAACTCTGACAAAAATATAACACTGGTACTATTTTTTAAGATAATTTTGTTCTATAATTGCATTATGATTGATTTGTTCAAGGAAACATTAAGAAGTCCGGCAGGCAGCTTTGCATTCATTTTTGGATTGCTTATGCTTGCTTTTTGGGCTACTCATCACATCTCTAAATGGAATACAAAACTTGACCACGTAAACAAATTAGACGGGAATGTAAGTGTTATAAAAGATGACATTTCCACTATAAAGGCATTCATTACTGTATACGGGCAGAGTAATAACCCTTTTGCAAAAACAAACAGCCCTGTGAGCCTTACGCCAGAAGGTATAGAGGTATCCAGGGATTTAGGTATAGAAAATCTAATTATCAGGCATTGGACAGAAATACAGAAAGACCTTTCAAACGCACTTAAGCAAGATT
>CAIRZD010000384.1 GCA_903882965.1 uncultured Bacteroidota bacterium | reverse complement strand
AGAGGCTATGAAGTTCAGCCCATGATGGCGCCTTTTTTAGCCCGACCTTACGATTGATGGCGATGAAGGATGATAGAACCATCACACGCTTGAGCGAGCACCGTAGAATTATCGGGCAGGGTTAAAAGCCAGCGCCATGTAGGTGATAGAAGCTTTGCGCACCCAGCGTAGAGCATCTTTATTCCTGCGGAGCATTTGGAATAAAGTCGCCTTTCTTTTGTTTCTTTCGGAGCCTGCACTGAGCTTGCCGAAGTGGCGAAGCAAAGAAAGTAAAGAGAAGAAGGTCTAAGTAAAATGAGTAATGATTAAGTAGGCCCCGCTTACTAAACTACTATAGTCGAACAATAGCAATGTGAAATTAATTATTAGATGCTGTATATGATTTTGAAACTTTGCGGTCTCTGCTACCTGCCCCGCCATCGGGTGAAAGTTATATTTCACTCGACCTCACGCTCTCCCTGGGAGAGGTCTGAGGTAAAAACTGTGATATTTTGAGACATTTTTGGGACATTCTTAAAAGAGGAATACTATAAAATTATTTTTAACTATTTTTATTTACCAGATGAAAACCGCTTTCTTAAAAGAACTGCAACATGGCCTAGTCCATATGTTCTACCCCCGCCTCTGCGAAGGGTGCAGCAAGCCGCTCATCACTCCCGAAAAAGTACTCTGCATAAGTTGTGCCCTTCAACTCCCCGAAACCGGCTACCAAAATATACCCGGCAATGAGACCGAACTTCGCTTTGCCGGCCGCATACCATTCGTCCACGCCACATCCTATGCATGGTTCACCACCGATGGCCTGTTGCAGCACCTCATCCATGGCCTCAAGTATAAAAATAAGAAAGAGATCGGCTACTACCTCGGTCAGCGTTTTGGCCACTCCATGCAGCAGGTCAACTTTATTTCAACACCAGATCTCATAATTCCCGTACCCCTGCACCCCGCCAAAATGGCCCAAAGGGGTTACAACCAAAGTATGTACATTGCCCGGGGTCTCAGCTCAGTACTCAATATACCCGCCGCCGATGATATATTGCTGCGGGTAAAGAACACCCAAACACAAACCAACAAAACCCGCGCAGAGCGTGTAGATAATATGGTGGATGCATTTAAAATAGCCGCAAATATTAACTTAAAAGATAAACATATTTTGATTTTAGATGATGTGCTCACAACCGGCGCTACCCTCGAGGCCTGCGCCCTTGCACTAATGAAACAGGAAAGTATAAAAATAAGCATCGCAACCGTTGGTATTGCAGTTTCTTAACGCTTATATTTGTACTGTTATTTGACCATAAAGCCCGGATTTTAGCCATCCGGATTTTGGGGTTTGAGATTAGGGATTTGGATTTTGCAATTTTGTGCCATACCTTAACCCACTTTATTAGGTATATATTATTGATTAATTGAGTTTTTAACAATATAGTTTTATGAAGAAACACTTATTAGCAGCATCATTCTTATTATCAACAATAACATCTTTTGGTGCCGGCTACGATATTAATTTAGAAGGTCTCAGGCAAGTAGCAATGGGTGGCACAGGTACTGCCTGGCCTTGGGATGCATCGACCATTTATTATAATCCGGCAGGATTGTCAAGGCTAAAAGGTATACAGGCATATGCTAGTATTTCACTTATCATGCCTACTACTGCGTTTTCAAACCAGGTTAATTCCGGTATGCAGTCTACCAATATAACATCACAATCACGTACGTTTACTCCATTCAATGTATATATTGGCGGCCCGGTACAGGAAGGCAGCAGGATAGCTATAGGCTTGGGTATTTATACACCGGGCGGTGCCGGCCTTACATGGGATAATAACTGGCTTGGTCAATACCTCGTTCAGTCAATTACATTGAAAGCAGTAAGTTTTCAACCTACGATCAGTTATCATGTAAGCGATTTCCTTTGTGTAGGTGCAGGTTTTGTATACACAGCCGGTTCACTTGATTTTTCACAGGCAATGCCGGTACATAGTTACCAGGGGCCCGGTATTGATAATGGAGAGGCACAGTTACATGGTAGTGCAAATGGTGTAGGTTTTAATTTGGGTGTGCAAATGAAATTCTCTGATAACTTACAGGTAGGTCTTACTTATCGTTCGCAGGTGAATATGAGTATAACCGGCGGATCGGCTAATTTTACCGTTCCTACATCACTGCGCGATTCATTTCCTAATACCCGTTTTGACTCCCAACTTCCTTTACCTCAAGTTGCCTCTATTGGTGTAGGCTACAGGGTAAATGATTGGACGCTCCAGTTAGACGTAAACTATACAGGCTGGAATTCATTCGATTCTTTGAGGTTCAATTTTGCACAGCATACTTCTGTATTACAGAACGAGCATTTACCACGTCACTACCACAACACATTAACTCCAAGAATTGGGGCTAATTATAAAGTAAGCAAAGTAGTATCATTTATGGCTGGTGCCGCTTACGATCCTACACCGGTAGCTAATGGCTTTGTATCTCCTGAGCTCCCTGACCAGGATCGTATCGTAATTACTTGCGGGCTGTCTGTTAAGCCATTACCAAGACTTACAATACTCGCAGCTCTTGAGCTTACAGACGGAATAAAGCGCGCAGCTACATATGATTATGCAGGCTTTAACGGAACGTATAAGACAGAAGCAGCTACACCAGGAATTGGCATGTACTATAATTTTTAAAACCGCTTAAAATTAAAATAATGAGAAAAATATATATCCTTGGTGCTATGGCGTGCATGATGGCAGCATGTAAGCCCGGTGTAAATATAAACAACCCTGTATCCGCCGGAAATGCGGTTTTCACCAATTATTTGGCAATAGGAAGCTCCTTTACTGCCGGCGCTGCTGATAATAGTATATACGTTTCCAGCCAGGTGAACTCTTACCCGAAAAGACTATTTGAACAATTTCAGACTGTTGCAGGTAATAAAGCAGCTACAGGTCCGTTTATCCAGCCGCTGCTCTTAGGAAACGATGGTTATCCAACCCTTAAACTTGTACTAGGTACTATTATGGATACATGCCAGGGCACTTCTTCACTCGGCCCGGTTCCTTCTTCCGCCACTCTGAATGCTTTTGATGGCAACTTATACGTTAGCCCTGCTAACAACCATCAGATAAATAACATAGGCGCGCCATTATTGCGCGTTGCTGATATGCCTGTTGCAGGGTATGCCAATGGTAATAAGTTTGCCAAAAGATTTTATTATAACCTTGCCGGCTCACCAATGGATGAGCTTCACCATGCAGTATATAATTTGTATCCTACATTTTTTACTTTTTGGCTTGGTCCGGAAGATATATTAGGATACGCCTTAAATGGTGGTCAGGGTAATGGGGTTATTTCCGGAGCATTTCAAGCCCAGCCAATTGGTGGTAATTATTATAACCCAAATGATATTACACCGCTATCAGTTTTCGAAAACCTTTATGACTCTGCTTTGAATGTTGCTATGAGCACTGGTGCAAGCGGCGCCCTCATTAACATTCCTGATTTTACCAATGTACCGTTTTTTACTACTATCCCTGCTGATGGATTATTTTTATCAAGACAAGGACAAGCTGATACGTTAAATGCCTACTGGAAACCTAAACTTCCCAACTTACCTCCATTCCATATAGGTTACAATCTTTTCATTATTACACAGAATGATGGTGTTGTTGTTCGCCAGGCAGCTCCCGGAGAGGAAATATTACTGACAACCCCTATGGCAAATATTACCTGCTATGGTTGGGGAAGCTATGTACCTATACCTTGCCAATATGTGCTAACCACTGATGAGTTACAATTCATCAGGGCTGCCACAACATCTTTCAACCAGTTTATTTACCAGGAATCCGTGAAATACCATCTGGCATACGTAGATATAAATGCTTACTTAGGAGCAGGCTCTCTTGTATCCGGTATATCTTACAACGGTATTAAGTATACTACTGCTTTTGTTACAGGAGGTGCGTACTCACTTGATGGTATAAATTTCACGCAGCGTGGTTATGCACTCGTTGCAAATCAGATACTCAGCACTATCAATTCTTATTATCATTCTACGCTGCCACTTACAAATGTGAATCAATACTTAGGTATTCAATTCCCATAATAATAGAAGGTATAAAAATACAAAATCCAAATTCCGTACTTCTGGAATTTGGATTTTGTATTTTATGGGTTTTTTATTTAAGGCATTTCATCATACTTTCCCACAAGTTTTCTGCCGAGCGGGCCCAGTCGAATTTTTTTATTTGTTCCTGAGCATTACTTATCAGCTTTTTGCGCAGTGCTTCATCTTTGTATAGGAGGTGCATTTTATCAGCAATATCATTTGCATCATTAGGATCTACCAATAATGCGGCATCTCCGGCCACTTCGGGCATTGAGGATGTATTGCTTACAATTGCAGGTACACCGCATTCCAACGCCTCTAATATCGGTATACCGAATCCCTCGAACAGGGAGGCGTATACCAGTGCATATGCACTACCTATTACTTTAGAAAGCTCATCAACATTCATATAGCCTACCCATTTCACATCTTCTTTAAAAGGCATACTTGCTTTCATTTGCTCCACTTCTTCATACTTCCAGGCAAGGCGGCCTGCAATTACTAGTTTCATATTTGTATGTTGGCGCTTTTTGAAGATCACAAAAGCTTTCAGGAGATTCACAATATTTTTCCGGGGATGCAGGGCTCCTGCAAAAACAAAATATTCGCAGCCATCAGCATATTGTTGTTTTACGGCTTCACGGGTTGTATTATCCAGTGGTTTGTATTCGTCATGCGCGCCGTTATATACCAGGTCTATTTTAGACTTATCAATACCATAACGCTCGCTGATATCATTCTTGGAAAAGGTAGATACTGTGGCAATGCGGGTCGCCTTTTTAGCAAATAGTGGTGAAAAATGCCGCCAATACATGCGATGCGACAACACAAAATGCTCCGGGTAATGCTCGAAAGCAAGATCATGGATCACCAGGCATGTTGGCACTTTGGTTGCTAAGGATAAATAACTGTCCGGAGACAGGAATAGATCTATCTTATATTTACGGAGCATAAAAGGTAAGCTCCATTCAAACCAGATATAAAACAATATGGGGTGGCGCGCCTGTGGATGAACCACAACGGGTGTTACATTTGGCGCAAAAATAAATTGAGGATCGTATGGCCTGTCGAAAAAGAAAAAAAATTCATGTTCAGGATGATTCCTGACAATTTTTTCCAGAGTTTGATAAGTAAACCAACCTATACCTTCCAGCTTTCCTTTTAACAGCAGTCGTGTATTTACAGCAATTCGCATACCTTATGGCAACAAAAATATACTTTTACGGCATTATACGCCGTTAAATATCAAAATGCGCCGGTTTTTTGTAAAAAATATACTCTTTGTTATAGCTGTAAATGTATTGGTAAAGCCAATATGGGTTTTTTTTATTGACCGTACGGTGCAAAATACAGTCCCAACCGCATCTTATGGAACTTATCAGGCACTGCTTAGTTTGAGTATTATTTTTCAGACGGTACTCGATTTTGGCATAAGTAGTTATAACAGCCGGACAATAGCCCAGGCCCCTGATAAATTACCGTCTTTGTTTCCCGCAATGTTATCTGCAAGGTTGGTACTGATATCTCTTTATATGTTGCTGGCATATTTATGGGGCTATGCCATTGGTTACAGGGGATGGGAATTAAATTTATTGATCGGGGTGTTGCTTATACAATCGCTTAATGCATTAGTTTCTTTTATACGCAGTAATGTAGCCGCCCTTCATAAATTCAAAACAGACGGCATACTGTCCATTACTGATCGTCTACTGATGATAATTATCTGTGGATTTCTGCTGATCTATCCTCCTACAGCACATTTATTTAAGATACAGTGGTTTGTTATTGCTCAAATAGTTTGTTATTTTATTGCGGCAGTGATTGGTTATCTTATTTTAAAACGGATCGGCAAAGTGAAATTGAGATTTTCATTTGATGCTCCGGAGATTTTCAAGATCATACGCCAGAGTTTTCCATATGCTCTCCTCATTTTCCAAATGTCTATATATAACAGGGCAGATGTAATGATAATGGAGCGGATACTGGGTAGTGAGGGTAAAAACCAGGCCGGAATTTGGGCAGCGGCATTCCTGCTCATTGATCAGGCAAATATGTTTGGACTAATGTTTGCAACGGTATTATTACCTCTATTTGGCCGTATGCTTTCGCAAAAACAGGACGTGAGCCATATTGTAAGGCTCTGTGTGAACATGTTGCTTCCTTTGTCTTTTATGGTAGCTATCGCAGGTATCTTTTTTAGCGGTAATATCATGCACCTGCTTTATCATAAAAGTGTTTTATACAGTACAATGTCTTTACAGTATGAAATTGTATTTGCGGTGCTTATAGCGTCGTTTCCGGCATGGTGCCTGATGTATGTATATTCCACATTGCTTACGGCCAATGGCAGCCTTAAAACACTCAATATCATTGCATTCGCAGGGGTGATCATTAACCTATCGCTTAATTTTTACCTGATACCGGGCCAAAAAGCAATTGGCGGAGCCATTACTTCATTTATTACCCAAACTTCATTAGCGATAGCATTTATGATCTACGCCTCAAAAATAATAAAGCTGCCATTGAATATTAAGTGGGCATTATCTCATATTGGCTACCTGTTGCTTATTTTGATATTGGCTTATGGTGTTATTAATGTATTAGGGCATACTCACTGGTTGGTACAGCTTTCGGCATTTGGTACAATATGCATAGTATTAATGTTCGTTTTCAGATTTATATCTGTTCAGGGGATAAAGCAGCTATTAAATAAGAGCGGAACGTAACACCGGTTATTCCTCTTCAGGATGCAGGTTTTTTTTAAGATTTCGTGTTTTCATTTCCTGTTTGAAAATGTGCACTGCATTATCATTTACAGTAATGCCTTTGCCATATATATGTGCGTATACTTCTGTAAATGCTGCTCCGTAATAAAGGATCAATGAAGAATAGTATACCCAGGATAATAAAAGAATAATGGAAGTGGCGGCTCCATAAAGATTGAAACTTTTAGAATAACTGAAGTATAAACTAATAAGAAACTTGCCGATAAGGAATAATATTGTTGTTAAAACCGCACCTATCAGCGCATCTCTCCAGCCGATTTTGGCATCGGGGAGCACCTTGAAAATAATTATGAAAACCAATGTGAGTACAATAAACAGTAAACTAAAGTTAGCTGTTTTCAGAAGTATTGTATTGGCATCGCCCAGAAGTGGCTTTAAACGCCCGGAGAGCAGATCTATAAGCAGATTCACGAAAATGGTTACCAGCATCAGGAACCCCATTCCGATGACAAGTACTAAAGAAAGCAGGCGGTCAGTAATATATTTTAACCAGCTTCTTTTGGGTTTTGCTTTAATAGACCAGATATAATTTATGGAGCCTTGTATCTCTGAAAATATCCCTGTAGCACCAAAAATAAATACGAGTATACCAATAATACCTATCAGGGTCTTATTGGTTTGGTGGCTCATATTTATGAGCATACTTTGCAGCTGGGCTGTTGCAGTGGGGCCAATAATGCTTTGTATCTGGTCAAATATCTGTGTGGTTATATATGCCCGTTTATAAAAAAAACCAAGTAATGTAATGATCACGAGTAAAAGCGGGCCGATGGAGAATAATGTGTAATAAGCAAGAGAAGCACTGAGTTTAGTTGCATTGTCATCTATGAACTCTGCACCTGCGTCTACAAGAATATTCCAGAATTTACGCAGTCTATTCGTCATTTTCTTGCTTTTTAGCTATTTTATCAACATCCATCCAGCGAAGTTAAACTTTGTATGTTAAATAGTTTTGTGTGGGATAGTTATGCTTTTCAGAGTTGGCATTATTTTTTTGTCAGAGAAGAATAATATTAACCCGTAAAAGCTATAATTATGGCAAGTAAATATTCAAAAGCAACCGAGGAAAAAGTGCATGAAGAAATGCATGAAATGAAAGAAGGCAAATTAAAGAGTGGCCGTTCGGGGAAAAAGGTAATTGATCCTAAGCAGGCTATTGCAATTGCGCTTTCGGAGGCGAGAAAAGAAGGAAAAAAAGTGCCTGCTAAGAAATCAGCTGCAAAAAAGAGTACAACTAAAAAATAAGCTATAACGCCCGCTGCATATAATAAATAATCACCGTTAGCAAGTGAGTATTACATTCCTTGCCAGCGGTTTATTTCCAGACATAATCTTTTTCAACTGCTTTTTTAAGACGGTCTACTAATGTGAGTGTAGCCGGGCAATGAATCAGATTATTAGTAAAAGTATCGTTATAAAGATCAAAAGGTTTTTTATTGTGGTGTGGGAATTCGGCACAATCTGCGGGCCGAACTTCGTAAATGGAGCATATGTTACCATCAAGGAACTGGCAAGGTTGAGTAGTATTGACCCAGTCGCCTGAGTCTTTTTCTTTTACCAGCCATTTGTCCATAAATTCCTTCGGCTTCATTTCGAGGTGAGCAGATATGCGTTTTACATCTGCTTTAGTGAAAGTTGGTGTCATTGTTTTACAACAATTGGCACATTCCATACAATTCACGTCTTTCCATACCGTGGCATCTACTTTAGCAACCAGAGCGGGCATATCTTCCGGTACTATTTTATCTAATTTTTTAAGAAAAGCGGTCAGTGGTTTTCTTTTACGTGCGGCGGTAATCCTGAATTTCTTTAAGTCCATAACAGCTTGTAAATATAGGGCAAATGTTGTAAATAATCATAGAGGATAAAGCAAGTAGAATAAGGATATGCAAAAAACGAGCGGCCTGATATATCAGACCGCTCGTTATATAAAGTGCTTGTTTACTTTTTTACACAGGGTAACTTATCAACTTACGCTGGGTGTTTCTTCCTTTTTGGCAGGAGTATGGTCTATTGTAAAGACTATCCTGCTTTCCGCTTCACTAAAATCGGCGGTAACTTCATCCCCTGATTTGATCCGGTGATTGAGTATTTCTTCAGCCAGCGGATCTTCCAGGTATTTCTGAATAGCTCTGTGTAACGGACGCGCTCCAAACTGCTGGTCATATCCTTTCTCTGCAATGAATTTTTTGCACCATCAGTAAGGATCATGTTAAAACCAAGCGTATTGAGGCGTTTCATTACATCCTTCATAATGATGTCTATGATCATTGCGATGTGCTTTTCTTCAAGTGAATTGAATATCACCACATCATCAATACGATTGAGGAACTCAGGTGAGAAAGTACGTTTGAGCGCCTTTTCTATTACACCACGGTTACTTTCTTCCTGGGTTGATGCTTTGGCAGAGGTAGTGAAGCCTACGCCTGCTCCGAAATCTTTCAGTTGGCGTGCACCAATGTTGGATGTCATGATAATAAGGGTATTCTTAAAGTCTACCTTACGACCAAGGCCATCAGTAAGCTGTCCGTCATCAAGTACCTGGAGGAGTATATTGAAAATATCCGGGTGAGCTTTTTCAATTTCATCAAGTAATACAACAGAATATGGTTTACGGCGCACTTTTTCTGTAAGCTGTCCACCTTCTTCATATCCAACATATCCCGGAGGAGCACCGATAAGACGGCTGAGCGAGAATTTTTCCATATACTCACTCATATCTACGCGGATAAGCGCATCGTCACTGTCAAACATATAACGGGCAAGTGCACGCGCCAGTTCGGTTTTACCTACACCGGTGGGGCCGAGGAATATGAATGAACCTATAGGCTTGCGCGGATCTTTGAGGCCCACACGGTTACGCTGTATTGCTTTTACTATTTTATTTATCGCTTCGTCTTGTCCTACTACATTTGCTCGCAGGTCTTCATCCATACGGCGCAGTTTGGCACTTTCAGCCTCCACCATACGCATCACAGGGATACCGGTCATCATACTGATCACCTCAGCAATTGATTCCTCGTTTATGGGGTAGCGTTTATGCTTGGCTTCCTCTTCCCACTCTGCTTTTGCTTTGTCAAGTTCTTCACCCAATCTTTTTTCACGGTCGCGCAGCGCAGCGGCTTCTTCAAAACGCTGGCTTTTTACAACCTTATTTTTCTCCTGTTTTATTTCCTCTATTTTCTTTTCGAGATCAAGGATATTCTCAGGTACGTTGATATTTTTAAGGTGCACACGTGCCCCGGCTTCATCCATTACATCAATAGCCTTATCGGGCAGCAGGCGATCGGTCATATAACGGTCGCTTAGCTTTACGCATGCTTCAATTGCTTCGGCATCATAAAGTACGTTATGGAAGTCTTCGTATTTGGATTTGATGTTGTTAAGTATAATAATGGTTTCTTCCACACTTGGTGGTTCTACCAGTACCTTCTGGAAACGACGGTCAAGTGCACCATCCTTTTCTATGTACATGCGGTACTCATCAAGTGTAGATGCACCTATGCATTGCAGATCGCCACGGGCAAGGGCCGGTTTAAAGATATTGGAAGCATCAAGCGAACCGGATGCACCACCTGCACCTACAATAGTATGTATCTCATCAATGAACAGGATCACGTCACGGTTCTTTTCAAGCTCGTTCATGATCGCCTTCATGCGCTCTTCAAACTGGCCACGGTATTTGGTGCCGGCTACAAGTGCTGCAAGGTCAAGGCTGATAACACGCTTATCAAACAATACTCGTGATACCTTGCGCTGAACTATGCGCAATGCAAGCCCCTCTACAATGGCTGTTTTGCCCACACCAGGTTCACCTATAAGTATAGGATTATTCTTTTTGCGGCGGGATAGTATCTGTGATACACGCTCTATTTCTTCATCACGGCCTACAATAGGATCAAGACTGCCTAATTCGGCAAATTTTGTAATGTCGCGGCCGAAATTGTCAAGAACCGGTGTTTTTGACTTAGTGTTACCGGCTGCAGGCTTACGTTGCTGCTGAAACTGACGGCGCTCTTCGTCTTCTTCAAATTCTTCAGATCCCGGATCATTATAATCACTTGTAGGAGTGCCCCCCTGAAGTATGCTTAATTCTCCTTTAAAGCGCTCATAGTCAACATCATAATGATTAAGTATCTGTGTGGCTACGTTTTCTTTATTCTTTAAGATAGAAAGCATTAGGTGTTCAGTCTCTACTGTAGTGCTTTTCAATGCTTTAGCTTCAAGCACGGTGATGCGAATCACCTTTTCGGCCTGCTTCGTAAGCGGTAGGCTATTGATATTAGCAAGTGGTTTGTTGTTCTTATCCTTAATGGCAAGTTCCAGTTCTTTGCGCAATTCGAACAGGTCGACATGCATTGTTTGTAATACTTTGAGTGCCATACCATCGCCTTCGCGAATGAGGCCCAATAATAAATGTTCAGTGCCTATAAAGTCATTACCCAGCCTCAGGGCTTCCTCACGGCTGTAGGAAATGATCTCCTTTACTTTTGGCGAGAAATTAGAATCCATTAGTCCAGTTTTAAAAGATAAAGTTAACGATTTCAAAAGATTTACGGTATCGGCATTAATTATAGAACTATTGCTATTTTAGCTTCTGGCAAAATTTCCGGTTAATGTACGTAATATACGCAGGAAAGTATTGTTCAGAAGTGCTATTTTTATACTTATTCACAATTACACTTAAAATGTAAATACCGTTGATGATGGAATTCAAAATTGATACCAAAGACACTTTTACTGTTATTACTCCCATTACTGACAAAATAAATGCTAATTTGACAGGTGCGTTAGCGGAAAAGTGCATACAAACAAGGCAAAGCGGCAGTAGTAATCTTATCATTGATTTACAAAATTGTAAAGAGATAGATAAAACAACCGTGCCGCAGCTTATAAAACTGCATGAGGATAGTTATAGCCAGGAACAATTGCTTGTTTTTACACATGTAAGTGAAAAAGTGATGGCTGTATTAAAGGAAGATGAAACAGACCTGCTGATAAATGTTGCACCGCGAATGGACGAGGCAATTGATATTATCAGTATGGAAATATTGGAGAGGGATTTGTTTAACGAAGAGTAAATTTGATCATTGAAAGTAACTATACTTGGAAATAACTCAGCTTTACCTGCATTCGGCAGGCATCCATCCGCTCAGGCAGTATCGGTATATGGTGAGGTATTGCTTATAGACTGTGGAGAAGGCACACAAATACAGATGCAGCGTTATGGGCTTCGCTGGCGAAGCGTGCACCATATTTTTATCAGCCATATGCATGGCGATCATTATTTTGGTTTACCGGGGTTGATAACCAGTATGAGTTTGCTAGGCAGGACTGCTCCATTGCATCTATACGCCCCCGCAGAATTAAAACCAATTCTTGATGCCATACTCTCTGTGGCTGATACTATTTTATCTTATGCGTTATATTTTCACCCATTGCCTCAGGGTACAGAACTGCTTGCTGATGACCCTTCTTTCAGTGTTACTTGTTTTCCGGTTGAGCATCGTATAAAGTGCCATGGGTTTTTGATAGAAAGAAAAACCAGGGGGAGGAAATTATTACCTGATAAATGCAACGAATATGGAATTCCGGCTGCGTATTACGAATACTTAAAACAAGGCCAGGACTATGAACGTAAAGACGGGATGCTTATAAAAAATGAATGGGTAACAGAAAATGGGCCTGCCATAAAAAGGTATGCTTATTGTGCAGATACTTTATTTACAGATAGTTTCCTGCATACTATACAAGGTGTGGATACGATATACCATGAATGTACCTATCTGGAGAAGGATGCAGCTAAAGCTGTGGCAAGATACCATAGTACTGCTGCACAAGCTGCACAGGTGGCAAAAATGGCTAATGCCAAGCAGTTGCTTTTAGGTCATTTTTCTTCAAAGTACAAAGAATTAGAGCCCTTTCAGGAAGAGGCGAGTGCTATTTTCCCAAATGTATTTGTGAGTATTGAGGGGGCTTCTTATGAGATTTAGTTTCGTAACTTTCCGTAAAAATTATTATGACGCTTCAGTGGCAAACAGGCATTGTAAAACAGATAGAGCAGGCTACGCCAAATACGCGCCGCTTTTGGGTAGAATTGTCGGAGGTAGAAATGTTTTCTTTTAAAGCAGGCCAGTTTGTAACGCTTGATCTTCCTATACATGAACAACGAAATCGCCGTTGGAGGAGTTATAGTATAGCCTCAATGCCGGATAAAAGTAATATTATAGAACTGGTTGTGGTGCATGTGGAGGGAGGCGCAGCATCTAAATATATTTTTAATGACATAAAGGTGGGCAGTGTGTTTACGCTACGTGGACCCCAGGGTATTTTTGTGCTTCCTGACCGGATAGAGAAGGACATTTATATGATATCTACCGGTACAGGTATTGCTCCATTCAGGAGTATGCTGCATTATATCAATTATCACCAGGTTCAGCACAAGGAAATTAACCTCATCTTTGGTACCCGCACCCGCGAAGACCTGTTATATGCCGATGAAATGAGGAAGCTGGAAAAAATGATGCCTGCATTTACCTACCGCCCTACACTGTCACGTGAAGAATGGGAGGGCGATACCGGTTATGTACATTCCATTTATGAGAAGCTTTGTGTGGATAAAAAGCCATCCATGTTCATGCTCTGTGGCTGGCGTGCTATGATAGATGAAGCCAAAGAAAGAATTCTAAAAATGGGATATGACAAAAAAGATATTCATATAGAGATATACGGGTAAGGAAATAATTAAAAAGAATGTGCAAACAATCAGGATATAAATATTTTGGTGTTTTCGGGCTTATACTTTGTTGGGTAATGCAAAGCTGTAGCCATAAAGGCGCCCCTGCAGGTGGCCTGGAACTGGCAGATAGTTTGTTTGTGCTGAAGGATATAAAAAGTTCATTGGTATCTAAGCAATTCTTTTATGATGAAAAAGGAATGCTCTATATTGATTCAACAGAGAAGCAACCATTTAAAAAACTTGATTTCTTTCAAAGATCAAAGCTGGTTGTATTTGCCACAGGTTTTGACTCGGCATATGTAGTGAGCTCGATGAATGCATTTTTTATTTCAAAGCAGCAAAAGATCGGGAATTATACACCAATAATACTTTCGGTAGATGCCGATGATTATGCTGCGCTGATCTATGTATTGCTGGATGAGTCGAATAATCCGGTCGCTCATTTTATTTTACATGGAGGGCCATGTGCAGGTCCAGAATATGATGATGGCACTACGCTGGAATATTGCCCCGAAAAAGAGTCCTTGATCAATGATGATGTCATCTCTTCTTATGTGCTGCATATTTATATCCGGGAAGATTCAACAATGGCGCCGGCAAGGATAGACTCCATAAGCTATAACAGCAAGGTGCTGCCTAAAGGTATAATAGATACGAGGCAGACAGACAGTATATCTTATAGAAGAAATATCAGGGACGGTGAGTTCAGAGATTTATGATGAATACCTTCTATTTTTATACTTTCAACTCGATCAAAAGTTTTTATTTTCTTCTAAAATAGTTTCCAGCTCACTTATCATCATTGCGGTAGCACCCCATATTATTGTACCATCTTCAAGTTTGTAAGCATTTACGTTTCTTATCACATTCGGTATTACCGGGGATACAACGTCAGTTTTTATTTTCCTGCTTGAATGGAGAAGGCTGCTAAGCGGTACTTCTATTGTATAAGATACTTCGTTTTGACTGAGATTGTATTCAGGCCTTTGCTTTGTATAACCTACGTACGGATATACATTGTAATTGCTTACAGGTATGTATAGTGGTGTTAATGCACCAAGTATATCTACATCTGATGAAAGTATACCTACTTCTTCGTTTGCCTCCCGCAAGGCTGTAGCCATTAGATCAGCATCGGTGATGTCGTAGCTCCCACCGGGGAAACTAACCTGCCCGCTGTGTGCGGTATTATCTTCCTTTCGTTTCATCAGCAACATATAGAGTCTATCATCCACCGGAAAGAGCAGGCATAGTACTGCACTGGGCCTGGCATTTTCGGGTACTACCAATGGCATAGATATAACCCTGCCGGTCATGCGCTCCTGTGCGCTGCGACCGGGCAGTGGTTGTTGTAACCGTTTCCTTAGCCATTTTATTTTATCATTCATCCCTAAACCCAATCTTTATATGAGTGCCGTCGCAAAACGGCTTGTTTGACGATGCGCCACAACGGCAGAATGCAGTTACT
This sequence comes from uncultured Bacteroidota bacterium, assembly GCA_903882965.1. Taxonomy (GTDB): domain Bacteria; phylum Bacteroidota; class Bacteroidia; order Chitinophagales; family Chitinophagaceae; genus Nemorincola. Next base: position 4,635 of record CAIRZD010000384.1, on the reverse strand, counting down.
TTGTTTTTATGTAGTATATTTACTTTGTTGTCCTTTACCGTAATATTTCCGTATATCATGAGGGGGCCGTTCTTCATTACCTCTACAGATGTTACTACTTCTGTTTGAATATTATCAGCAGTAACTTCTTTGTTATCTACGATATAACTCAGTGCCCCCGAAGGGCAATGAGATACCTGCTCTTTGATCCGCTCAATATCGGCACCTTCCATGTCTACCCAAGGATGTTTGTTAGGGTTAAATACTTCTTTCAGACCCTTCCAGCAAACTGTGGAATGGATACACTGCTCCGGTTTCCATACTATGGTCACATCACCTTTTGTATAGTGTTTTGTTATTGCTTTCATGGGCAATGTTTTTATAAAAATAAGGCAACCAAACTTATTCTACATCATAGGTACTTCAAAAATGATCACATCGCTTTTAGCAGTAGCAGAAATTTCGAAACTATCCGTTTCGCTAATACCCAATGCATCTCTTTTATTTAATGCCTGTTCACCAATTTTTATATTGCCGTCAATTACAAAGATATAAGCCCCATTGTTTTTGCCATGAAAATTGAGTGTGATGTTTTTACCGGTTTCCAGCGTTGTGCGGTATATCCATGCATCCTGGTTTATCTTCATACCCTCGTCATTATTATCTACAGGCGATACGATGGTTTGCAGTTTATTCAACCTGTCTTCAGGTGGAAACATTTTCTGGTCGTAGCGGGGTGGTACATTTTCTTTGTTCGGGAATATCCATGTTTGTAATAGGTTTGCTTTTTTATCAGGATCGGGGTTATACTCACTATGTGTTACCCCACTGCCGGCGCTCATTACCTGCACTTCATTGGGAACAATTTGCTGTGTGTGGCCCATGCTATCTTTATGTTCCAGCTTGCCATCGAGCACTATGGTGATGATCTCCATATTATCATGTGGGTGCTTGCCAAAGCCCATGCCCCCATCTATAATATCATCATTGAGTACGCGCAGTGCACCGAAATGTACTTTTGTGGGATCATACCAGCTTGCGAAGCTGAAGGAATGATGTGCATCCAGCCAGCCGTGTTTTGCGTGGCCGCGTTTATTTGCGGGATGGAATATTGTTTTTGCCATAATTGTTGTTTTAAAATTAGATGTATATACACATATGCAAAACAGGTGCCCTTTTAATTTCCCTGACAAAGTTGCCGAATTGGTATCAATTAGTGAAAAAATTGTCATCAGAGGTATTATTTTGCCGAATGAGAGATGGGTTATTAAAGTGTCGCTTTTTGTGTTGAAAAATTTATTTTGAGCTAATCGGTTGATGGTCAGTGTTTTTATTGTTTGGAATATCGCAGAAATATCCCAGTTATGTCGCGGTGAAATTTCAAGCGTTGCGTGTGTATTTGCAATATATGATGTTTCAAAAGTATTGCCTTTGTGAACAGCACAGAATACCGGAGTATACACCATATATAATATCATAACTGTAAACGCCCTAAGTGGAGAGAAGAGCTGGTAAATGCCTGAAAACGAAAAGTGCTTAAAGAAGAACAATGATATACGTGCTGGTTATGGATGTAAATTTCGCTCGTAAAACAAACAGTTTCTGTAAAGTGTATACACCTATTTATTTGAATTGAGCGCCTGAGATCGCGAATGGAAATTACCTGGTTACTATTTTGGGGGTTGGGTGAGAAGAGAAGTTTGAATATCTGCAGTTGATGTAAAGTTGAACTATGCTATTTCGGGATGGTTAATTGGAATGAGGGATGATATAAAATTAACATTTGCTATGCTGTTGCTTTAAAATAAATAGTTGTAATATGCGGTTGTTAGTGATAGAATTATGCGCATTATAAGTGGTTTTATTGGATTTCACATTTGTTTATTATTTTGCTTTGAGCATGCTTATGCTCAAAAGAAAGCATCGAGGTTAGTAGGAGAATGCAGGTATCATGTATATACGGATATTAAAGGGGTAGCGTACATTGTACCCATAGACTCTGTGCATTATGGTTATAACGGAAACCGGGGAGGCGACTTGAATTATGCTTATAATAATACGCTGGACACGGATAAATACCCGGAGATGGCTTACCTGCCCGACCCGGGATTTTATGAGATCTACCCGGCCCAGTATGATACGGCTATAAAAATGGATAATATACAGGACACTTCTTCCTTCCAACCAAAATGGAATATCTATTACCTGGAAATAAACGAATATAACCAGGATAATTGCCGCGATAAAAAAACAGATGTGCTGGGCAGAGGTTTTTCTGTATACAAATATGATAACGAAAATCGCCTTACTTATGATTATGTGTGTATATATAATAAAGCAAGGGATTCTGCATTGCAGGCAGGATACATCCAGTATGCCTATGATGGTAATGGGCGGATGGCATCAAGGGAATTTATACCGGCGAACGCAGCAGATTCATCAATACCTATCATATATAATTATGACCAGCAGGGAAGGATAAGCGAGGTGCGATCGCCAAATCGTACGGTTAGCTTCACTTATGACAGCATTAAAAAAACAAAGGTGATCAATATGAAGATATTGGAGCCTAAAAATGTAGCAGATTCTGAAATATCTGTACGGTGCAGTTATATATATGATAAGGGGAATGTGGTGTTTTATAAGGAAGATAAATATGAGAAAAGTATTGCAGGGTGGGAGACAATGACCAAGGATACAATAAGCTATGATGATAAACATCATGTAACATCTTTCAGGGACGGGAGAACAGGGCTGTATCATGATTACAAAATGAAATACTCTGCTTTGGGGCAACCTGTAATGCGGACGGCGGATGAAACCGGGCGTGATGATACCCGCACATTGCCGGATGGGTCGGAAGGAAAGCTGACTAAAATAGAATGCAAGTATTATTACGAAACATACATCCCGGCATCAACAGCCCGTTAATTACAATTTATAAGTAAGTGTATCTTTGCACTTAATGGACCTCTCTTCAGAAATATCATTTAAGACGGCACGCAGTGGTGGCAAGGGTGGCCAGAACGTGAACAAGGTGGAAACCATGGCGGAAGCTCTATGGCTTGTGGATGATTCTCGATTTTTTACGGATGAAGAAAAAGAGCTGATAAAAACCAAGCTGGCGATCAAAATAAATAAAGATGGTTTCCTGCATGCAAAAAGCAGTGAAACAAGATCGCAGCTGGAGAACAAATTAATAGCCCAGGCAAAACTGGAAGAACTGGTAGCAAAAAGTCTTATAAAGCCTAAAAAACGTAAAGCAACAAAACCATCAAAACAAGCGAAAGAAAAACGGCTGGATAGCAAGAAAAAAGAATCGCTGAAAAAAGAAATGAGAAAACCACCTTCTTTAATGTAAAAATTATTGACGGTAAAAATTTCTAATTTTTCCTAAAAATGAGATTTTTCAGTGATCAAATAACGTTAACCCGCAAGTTTTTCATTGAATTTAGTGGCACGCAAATATGCGAAGCGTACCAATAAAGATATCTACCAACATAAACTATTAAAGTCATAGCCTTTTTTTTGATTATTAAATTCAGGTTATAGCCTGATTTAATTTTTTATTTTAAAGATCATTTTTTACTTTTGTTTTAAATTTTAAAGTTATAGCCTTATGATAAAAAAGAAACCTAAAACAACTACCGGGCAGACAGACAAGAAGCTACAAGAGTTTGCAGCTTTAAAAAATACTGCGCGGCCGGTGAAAGGGTGGGTGAATGCTATAAGATCAGGATTGAAAATGTCTTTACGGCAACTTGGTGAGCGGCTGGATGTGACCCCACAGAGTATAAAGGAACTGGAGACCAGGGAAAAAAACGGCACGGTAACCATAGATGCATTGGAAAAAGCAGCAAAGGCGCTGAATATGAAACTGGTATATGGGTTTATACCACAGGAAGGATCTATAAATGAAATGATAGAAAACCAGGCACACAAGGTAGCGACCCGGGTTATAAACCTGACCCCTGCAAGTTTGAAACCTGCCGGCGGAGAAACTGCCGAAGAAAGAAAAGAACGGGCTATAGAGGAACTGACTGAGGAATTAATAAGAACAATGCCGAGGTATTTGTGGGATTAACATATTATTTGTAAGCAAGCGAGACGCTTGCAAATATCAAGACCAAGCGGGACGCTTAGACTAGTGGGTAAAGATTTAATTGCTTTTTGCTTTCTTTTGCTTGTTTCTATACCATTCTATTATTTTAAGAAATGCGACTGTAATATATACGATACCAATAAATATAAAAAGATATTCCTTTATAGCACGTTCTTGTCTTGGCAATAACATCGTTGTTCCTAAAGCGATAAATCCACTATACATTATCCAGTTTGCAATATTACCGAGTATGCTGTTTTTTGCGCTAATCAACCAATTCCGATAATTTTCATTTTCTGGATCTTGATTTGTAAGCCAAATGAAATCTTGTTTTGCTTTTTTAATTTGATTAGTTCTATAGTATCCAACACCTCTATAAAGCCGCAGTGATCGATACCAATTTTTCTCTTTATCAATAAAATTATCATCTGTATCAAATAAATTTTCCCATGAGGCGATTGCTTTATTTAAAAAAGGTAACGATTTTCGATATCGCTGTTTAAAGTTTAATATTTCTGCATATACAGATAGAACTACTACAGAATAATTTTGTT
>CAIRZD010000383.1 GCA_903882965.1 uncultured Bacteroidota bacterium | reverse complement strand
AAAAGATATTTTCTGGAAAAACTCAACCTTGTTCCAGTAAAATCAGGCTTTCCCAAAGATATTTTGCCCTTTTTGAAAAAGTTCCGTATGTTTATGAATGAGGTTATTTTACTTGTTTTTGCCGGGTTTTATAGGGGAAATACAGTGCTCAAAATTAGCTGTATCAGTATTAACAAAAAGATATTTTTTCCAACTACTTAAATCTTTCACAATTATAGAATAAATTTGAACGAATGTTTCAATGGGAACATCTACTTTTTATATATTTAAGATTTTAGCAACAATGCTATTTTTTTAAAAGATACTAACCATATTCCGTTATTTTTGTTGCTGTATGCAATGAAAACGAAAGCATAATTGTAATTCTGATGAGTAAAACAGACCAAAGTCTTCAAAAAGTGATTGTTGTAGAAGATGACATTGCTGTTAAAACATTACTTTATAGTGTATTAGAGTATAACTTCCAGGTTACGGCATTCGAAAATGGAATGGAAGCACTTGCTCACATGCAGCAAGGTAACATACCTGATATAATTATTACTGATCTTAACACCCCTGAGCTGAATGGCTACGATTTGCTGGTGCAGCTTAAATCAAGCAGCTTTTTCAGTACCATACCGATCATCATTTTATCCGGTGAGGAGGGTTCTGAAACAAGAATAAAATGCCTGGAGGCCGGTGCAGATGATTATATTGTAAAACCGTTCAACCCGCGTGAGTTGGAAGTAAGGATCAATGTAATTCTTAAGCGCTATGGCAAGTCACAAATAACAAAGCATTTCTAACTTAAATAGTATTATGCCGGATATTAATGCAGGTATCATTGCACTATTAAACATTGATAGTACCTCCTTCGATATTTTATCCCGCTGTGATTTTGGCAATAATAAAATATTGGTATTCGATAATTTTACTGAACTCTATAAAGACCGCGAAAGACTGGACCTTAATATCACGGCCATTATATCGCAGGGTGAGGTGATGGGCGCTTCAGGGCTTGTATTATTTGAATCGATCAAAAAGAAAAAATTACATCATATCCCGTTCTTCCTGTTGTGCAATAAGCTTAATGCCAACCTGGTGGGTATTTGCCTGCAAAGCGGCATTGCGGAGGCTTTTACTACGCCACTTGTACCTGAAAACCTGCAAAACAGGATAAACTTCATTATAGCTAAATGGGATATACTCCAAAAGACGAACGATAAGAAAAAGGTTACCATTTATAAGACACCATTTGTAAAAAGAACGTTTGATATATTCTTTTCGGGTTGTGCCCTTGTTGCCCTGTCGCCTATACTTCTTATAGTGGTCATTATTATGAAGCTGGAGTCGAAGGGGCCGGTGTTTTATTACTCGCTAAGGGTGGGCGCGGGTTACCGTGTTTTTAAATTTTATAAATTCCGCTCCATGTATGTGAATGCGGATAAGCGGCTGAAGGAACTGCAGCATCTGAACCAATATAACACCGAGGAGAAAAAAACAAGTAAGGCTACCGGGATCATTCTGTGCGATGAGTGTGCCGCCGCCGGCAGTGTATGCAGAAGCCAGCTATATTCAGATAGTAATAACTGGTGCGAAAAACAATACCTGACCAATAAAAAACAGCAGAGCGGCTCGGCATTCTTTAAGCTAAAGGATGATCCACGTATCACTAAAGTGGGTGCTTTTATACGCAATACAAGTATTGATGAGCTGCCGCAATTGTGGAACGTGCTTAAAGGCAATATGAGTATAGTGGGCAACAGGCCACTGCCACTCTACGAAGCTGAAAAACTGACTACCGATAAATATGCGCTTCGCTTCCTGGCTCCCGCCGGCCTCACGGGTCTGTGGCAGGTAGAAAAAAGAGGTAAGGGCAAAATGAGCGAAGAAGAGCGCCTGATGCTGGATAATACTTATGCCGAGAACCACAGTTTTTGGTACGATATAAAGCTGATACTGAAAACAATTCCGGCACTGCTTCAAAAAGAAAATGTGTAGTCAATGAGATCTATAGGCATACCCGCATATATACGCCAACTCATGGATGCCGTTGCCAACAACAACGATAGCCGCACCGCTTTTATACAGCAACATTACAGGGAATTATTAAAAGGTGCGCCCGAAGTATCTATTGTGATACCGGCCTATAATGAGGAGAAAGACATACTGCAAACACTCCATGCCCTGGCTGCTAATAACACAACGCGATCAGTAGAGATCATAGTAGTAAACAATAACTCAAAAGATAATACAGAAGCATTAGTAAGGGCTGCCGGTGTAACCTGCGTTAATGAAACCATACAGGGCATAACAGCAGCCCGCAATGCAGGCCTTGCAGCGGCAAGAGGCAAGTACATACTCAATGCCGATGCCGACACGCTCTATCCAAAAGACTGGATAGAACAGATGGTAGCACCACTGGTAAATGATGAAAAGATAGCGATCACTTACGGCAGGTTTTCATTTATACCTACCGGTGTTACTTCAAGATTCACGTACTTCTTTTATGAGTATACAGCAGATATGCTGCGGTATTTTAATAAATTCTTCCGTGAGGAAGCTGTGAATGTTTATGGCTTTAACTCCTGTTACCGCCGCGAGCAAGGCATAACCGTAGATGGCTATAACCACCCAAAGGGAGCCAATGAAGATGGCTGGCTGGCATTAAAGCTCCGCGAAAAGGGCTTTGGAAAACTACACTACGTAACCAACAGCAAAGCCCTCGTATGGACAACCGACCGCCGCATACAGCTTGATGGTGGGCTGGTGAAAGGCATTATCAAGCGCGTGAAAAGGGTAGTGTTTGGTAAGGCGGAGGCGCATGGGGGGCTGTGAGAAAATATTGTTAACTTAGCATAATGAAGATCATCCTGATTCTATTAACCTTATTTCTTACATCTTTAGCAATATTCTCTTTTGGTCAAAGTTATCAAAGTACGGATACTTTATTGGTTGCATCAGATTCTAGTCAATTATATTTTCCATTATCGTCAGATAATGTTTCAATTGATGATGCATTTGATAGTTCTGAAAATACATGGTATTCACAACATTTATTTTCTTTAAAAGAGCCCATAATTTTTAATGCAACGTCTCGAAATGAAATATATAGATTTACCTGGTTGAGAAGTTTTGACAATGCTGTTGCAATACGAATTGAAAGACATGGTGACAATTACTATCTTTTTTGGAAAGTGAGTGATGGAAAAGGAGGGTATGCACCAGGTAAATTGATAATAAACAAGCAAATTAGTATTGATAAGGCAACTTGGCAGAAATTTAAAAAATGTTTGCGGCAATGTGATTTTTGGAATCTAAAAACAAATGTGCTGGTTTTGAATGATGATGGGGCCCAATGGATTTTAGAAGGCAAGGAAAATAAAAATTATCATGTCGTGGTTAGGTGGTCACCTACAAAAGAAGCTAGTTTCTACAAATGTTGCAATATGCTAATTGAATTGACAGATTTGAATATTAAGAGCGAGGAAAAATATTAATTAGAAATCTTCGCTAATTAACATCCAAGCCTAATCGTAGCGCTGTCATGGTGAGCCCCGCCGAACCATGATGTTGAGAATTGTTTTAAGCTTAATCGGGCTTACTACGCTTTTTTGCCAGCCTTATCAATTCTTCGAAATCACTATTTATCAATGCTTCTTTTTTCTTTCTTGTCCACCCCTTTATTTGCTTTTCTTTCATAATAGCTTCATTTACATCATGAAAATGTTCAAAATACTTCAATACTAATGGCCTGCGTTTAAATGTATAGCATGTTTGAATGTATCCTTCATTATGTTCTTGTAGTCTTTTATCCATATTATTAGTCATGCCGGTGTAATAGGAGCCATCTGAGCAAAGCAATATGTAAACAAAATAGTCGTGGCGAATTTTCATGGAACAATGCTGTAGCAAAGATATAAGTTAGCAAGTTTAATTTAGCTATAGTTAAGATTTCAGCAGGTCATGGTTCGGCGGGGCTCACCATGACATTGCAACTATTGGGCCATTTGTTTCCATTCTAATAATCATATTCTCTGACCACCATCATTCTTTAAATCATAACTATCCCTATCTTTGTAATATAAAGCCATCTGAAAAACATGAGCAATTCAGAAGAACCACGAGCGGGGTATTTTTTTCTGGGCGTATTTACGATCGTATTGGTGGCAATCGTTTACGGGGTTATCCGCTATTTGCAGCATGTGCATCTTTTCTAGCTCCTGCACCTTCATGGGGTGAATTATACTGATTATTTCCTTTTCACTTTCTACGGCATTTTTAAGTTTGGTACAGTATTTGTTGTCATTTCATTAAGTGACGATTAAAAGCCTGCTTATGATCTATAAAATTACCTGAGTTCATTTTTAGCTTTTGAATTTTTATACTTCACCTTTTAAACCCTATCTATGTCACTGCCACTCAAGGCCGCCTGGCCGCTATTGTGTATCCTGATCGTATTTGTTGCATGCAAGGTTCCCCATCTTTATTATCCATTCTATTGGGATGAAAGCTGGTCATATGCCCCTGCACTTAATGCCATATACAATCATGGCATCAGTCTTCTGCCGGACGTTATGGACCCTGAGCTGTCGCGCGGCCACCCATTATTGTTTCATGTTCTTGCAGTAGCATGGATGAATGTTTTTGGCACATCTCATTTTGCATTGCACAGTTTTGCGTTGGTTACCTCAGTATTGTTTATTGTAACTATTTACCTGGCGTGTGTGCAGTTATACAACCGCAGGGTAGCAGTGATCGCAACATTACTTGTTACAACACAGGAAGTGTTTTTTGTTCAGTCTTCCTTTCTGCTGCCGGAAGTACAGGTAGCTTTCTTTGCATTTCTGAGCTTGTGTTTTTATGTAAAGGACAAATATCTGCTCACCGCTTTATGTCTTACCGCATTATTTTATACTAAGGAAAGCGGGTTGGTGATGGGCGTGGTGCTGGGAATTGATGCTGGTATCATGCTGTTTAATAAAAACAGAGCGATAAAGAACAGCATATACAGGCTGGCTTCCATTGTGGTTCCGTGTATACTTATCGCCCTGTTTTTTATTCAGCAAAAGCATGTGCGCGGATGGTATCTGTTTCCGGAGCATACACGGAGCATCCTGCAGAGCTGGGACGGCTTTTGGTATTCATTCAGGATGGGTGCGTTGCGGTTTAATTTTTATGAACATTACAGGTACCGGTACTTTCTTATATTGTTAACACTGGCATTTACCGCCGCAATAAAGAATGTGAGCCTGCGTTTTATGGTTGTTTTCATCCCCGCAATCGTTATATACTATCTTGTAGATGATATGCATACAGGCAGGTTTATATCATCACTTTCTGCTTTCATCATTTTTATTTTTTCGATCATCTTATTGTTGTATGCTTTTGGCAGCGACTGGTTTTTCGACCATATTTATCAGCGCAGGTTTATCATGTTGTCGGGCATTTTTATTTTATGTTTTTTCTGTTTCTGCTGCATTAACCCTTTAACCGGGAGATACCTGCTAGCGGCAATAATACCCTTGCTGGTACTAACTGGTATATTCCTGGATATACTGATCTCTTATACTTATAATGTGCTCTTTTCTGCTGTATTGTTATCTGTGTTTATAATTGGTTACTGTTCGTTTAAAAATGACAATAATTGCGGAGACATTGACCTGTGTGCTTTTGATGGCATGGATGTACAAGCGAATGTGGTTAATTATTTTGAAAAGGATATTGATCAGCGTAAAACAATTGCAGCAGGTTCTTTTTTAGAACGAGTGCACCTCACCACGCCAGCCACCGGCTTTTTGCATGCTCATAAAGTATTTAATAATGTTAAGTGGGATATTAATGACAGTACTGATTATGCTATATTCGATAATATAGAGCCTGATTACCGGTACTGTATATTAAAACAAAAGAATGCTTTTAACCTTGTATACAGAACGCAAAAAGGGAAAATGTGGGCAGAGGTCTATGCGAAGAAATAACGGTACTATTTTCTTTTCGCTTTCTCCCATGTTACGCTCTGTTGCTTCAGGAAGTAGCGCCTTATCCCTGCAGCCACCGCATAATTCATCATACAGAAGTAGTAGGGTATGAAGAGGGCTTTTATGCGCACCTGCCTTTTTTCAAGTATCCAGCCCAGCACGGCAAGACCGTAAAAGAATACCTGCATAGCAAACAGTGTCACATATACAGTGCCATGATACTGAAATGCTATGATGCCATTGAGTATAAATGCGAGCACCATCAGGAACGGTGTTATCGTCCAGCGCAGCACGCGGTGGCTCACATACTGGAAGCACAGCACAAAATTATTAAAAGGATTCAGCAGGCTCTTCAGCCGAACTATGGATTGTATGCCACCGGCTGCTATCCTTATCTTACGTTTTAATTCTTCGGTAATGTTTTCTGATCCTGTTTCAGTGGCATAGGCAGCTTTTTCATAAATGATGCGGTAGCCTTTTTCTGCTATGCGCAGGGAGATCATAAAATCATCCAGTATGGTATCGGGCGGCACAGGCTCATAGAGCTTTGTGCGCACACTGAATAGCTCTCCGGCAGCACCTACTACTGAGTATAGTTCAGAGTCCCATGTTTTTAGTTTTGATTCATATTTCCAGTAAAAGCCCTCACCTGCGGTAGCATCAGCCACATCGGCAATACTCACTCTTTTTTCTCCTGATACGGCGCCTACTTTCGGGTCGTGGTAATGCCGGCATATATTCATCAGCGCTTCCTTATTCAGCATAGTGTTGGCATCAGTAAATATCACTACTTCCGATGTTACCTCGTGCATGGCGCGCTCCATTGCTGCTATTTTGCCCTTGCGTTCAGGGCGGTGCATGAGGGTTATCTGCGGGTATTTTGCAATGATGGCCGGTGTAGCATCGGTAGACCCATCGCTTGCAAATAAGTAAGTGATCTTATCCTGCGGATAGGTGAGCGACAAAGAATTTTCTATTTTCTGCGCTATACAATCTTCTTCATTGTATGCAGATACTACCAGTGTAAGCGACGGCCACTTGCCGCCATTGTTAGGTACAGGCCTCTTGCCCATGATCATTGTGCGCAGCTTCACCAATACAAAAAGCAATATGCCATAACCAAAAAAGGTATAGAAAACCAGGAAGAGGCATACCCATAAGGCAATAGTCATAACGTTTTTATTAGGGTATTTTACTTATACACTTTTACTTTATCATTTTTACTTTCAGGTACTTTGTACCCAAGGTTTGTGCTGTTATCACTGTTTACCAGGTTCCAGATAATAGCACGGAACAAAATTGTAATAAACCCCCACTGTCTTTTTTTTATGTAGTTGACCGTATTACGGGTGGCTACAAAAAAAAGAAAATACGGCCAGAATACCAGCCTTACCTGGAAGGAACAGTTTCTGCGTATGAACAATATACGGTTCCTGTTCATGAAATATTCCTTCAGCGGGCTCTCGCGGCCCACGCTCATTGACTCTTTATGGTATATAAGTGCCTGCATATTCACCCATGTGGTGTAGCCGGCCCTCCGTATTTGTTCGCACCAGTCCATTTCTTCATAGTACAGAAAGTACAGTTCGGGCATTGGGCCTACTTTTTTAAGTGATTCCTTTCGCACCATCATGGCAGCGCCATGAGGGTAGCCTGTTTCGCCCGTTAGTTTATCATATTGCCCATTGTCTTTTTCAAACTGCCCTATGCATGTATTGCGGCCTGTGAAATAATTCATGCGTGTGAACCCTGCGTATTGCAGTGTGAAAGGCTGTGCATAATACCTGATCTTTGGAGATACTATGCCCACTTCAGGGTGGTCATCAAGCGTTGCGGCAAGTATATCTACAAGGTTTTCGGTAAATTCGGTATCATTATTTACAAAAAAATAATAATCGCCGGTAGCCTCTTTTATGCCCAGGTTATTGCCTCCTGCAAACCCCAGGTTCTTTTCAGATGCGATAAAATTCACTGCCGGGTATTTTCTTTTCCATTGCGGCAACGGGTCTATCAGGCTGCCATTGTCCACTACAATTATTTCCAGGGCAAAATACGTATTGGTGTTAAAGATCGAGTCCAGCAGCATCTCTGTAAGATCCGGCTGGTTATAATTAACTGTAATAATAGAAACCTTTTTCATTTACTTTCCGGTGATTGTTTTATCCAGGTGGTCTAATATTTCAGTATCAATTTCGGGGTTGAATTTTCTTGCAAATAATTTATCTGACTTGCCCAATGCATCGGAGTCGGCCATAGTAAGCACCTTAGGGCTTGCGCCGCCTTTGCTCCAGTCTACATATACCAGGTTGTCATTAATCATATCTTTTTTCCATGGCGAGTTGTATAGTATCGTCTGGAAGATCATTTCATCAGGTGCCCAGCTCATTTTAAAGAACCGTTCTACTTTTTTGTATTTGTCCAGATAATCTACAATATAGGCGGCGCAGGGTGCAGTAATAGTAAACCATTGCGACCGCCCCATAGGCACCAGGTTCAATGGCATTTTGCGCTTTGGCATCAGTTTATTGATCATGCCCAGCACCTTGTGCTTACCCGGAAAATTTACATCAGGCATGTGGTATTCTGTTATTCTTGGTATTGCTTCCCGCCACTCATTTTCAACTGATAGGGTATGCATAAATGCTTTACCGGGATTAGCAGCGAGAAAACTGTGCAGCGCGGCTGTGCTTTTAATAGGGTAGTCTTGCCCGCTCAGCAGGTTTATATAATCATAATTGTTGTTCGACTCCAGTATCTCCTCCAGCCCGTTCAGTGTGGCCTGCACTATGCTATATCCACCCCAGTTTACCTTTACGCGCCTATCCACAAAGTATACGTTTTCAGCATCTGTTATCTGCAAAAAAGGAGCTATATCTGTTTTCAGGTCTACATGTATATATATGTCTACCTTGTCATGTAACAGCCGCCCGACCAATCTGCTCAATTGTACCGGATTGGTATGCGTAAGAATCAGGTGGGCTAACCTCATTGCGCTATTGTTGTTCAGATGTTAATGCTGCGCTAAGTTAATTTATTATTTTTGATGTTCGGAGGATTTTTGGGGAGCGGTTATTTGAGGGGTACAAAAAAAATAAGGAAGCCTCGCCCCCTTATTTCTTTTTTTCGAGACCTGTATGTTGAAACATTGAAGCCTCTTAAACCCAAAACTGTACCACAAATTTACAATGCTATTATCAGCCGGAATATGATTATGGTCATATCATGCATTATTAATGATCATAGCTTCCAATAAACCAATACAATACCAGCCTTTCTGAAAATATAACCGCTACAAATGTTTTAACAGTTTAGATCAGCAATTTTCTATTATTTTCGCAGCCTAAAAACCGGATAATGGTCACTAAGTTTAAGCTAAAGGATGAAGTTTGCCTGGAAAATACACCGCACGAAAAACTGATCATTTCATTTATTGAAGGAAATAAGATCCATTCCATCAACAGCAACAGCAGGCAGGTAATTGCCGATGCCACACTGCTCATTAGATTTTCACCGGCCGGTAGCAATGATTTTGAAGATATAAACATGAATTAGAAAATTGGGCAATGTCTCAGTTTGAAATTTAATCTTCACTTGTAACCTCAACCCCATATCGTATTGCCGCTTCAAGTATATCAATGTCTATATCTTTTAGCGTTTTGAACTTAATGCAATAGCCGGTCACGCTCGCCTTGCCTATTTCTTTTCCATACGTTTGGGCTAAGTACATCTTATCTTTGATACCGAGGATATAGACGGAGATCCCGGTTTTGTTTGCACTCAAACCAATTTGAAAAAAATCCCTGGTCTTTCCGTCAGCATATTTTATGGTGTAAGATCCATAGCCTATAGTAGGGTTGCTAACAGTTTTATTTTCGCTGTTTTTACCACTTTCGAACCATAATTTACAACCTGGCAAAGCTTGAAGTGTGAGTTGGTGCAACTTCTGCATATCACTGCGTTTTAGTTCAGGTTGGCTGGCAATATATTCTTTGATCTGTTCTTGTACGTTCATATGAAATATTGAATTGTGGGCGTTTGCTTTGCTCGTTCAAATTTCGCTTTATTTATAATCATACACTAATTTCAAACTGAGATACTATCGAAAATTCGGCAACTCACATTATAGCATAATTTAACAAGGGGCAATTGCCCCTTTCTATATTTCAAGTACCCCCTGTTTTACCATGTACCTGCTATTGCTTCACTTAGTTTGGCTTCGGCATATTTATCATTGGTGAGCCATTTTGGTATGATATTTTCATTCTCGTATTGGAAAGTAGTAATATCATGTACCTTGTTGTGAATAAGGTTAAAATCACTGACAGGGTTGGCCGTCCGTACTTTATAGGCGGATTTGTGTGCACCGCTCAGCATGCGAAAAGTAAAACTTATAGGGTAAGCCAAACCTTCAATACTTACCCTTTTTGTGAATGAATATGCTCCATTGTCCATATGAGGTAGTATCACTTAAAATGATGCCACGAACATATAGGTATTGTTAAAAACCAATGAGTATAGTAGTTTGATATATAGTCAAGGCATAAAAAAAGCCCTTACGTAGAAACGCTCAGGCTGGAAACTGTTTTTTTAAACACAATGCAATGTATCTATTCGCCACACAATTGTGTATACCGAATATAGGGGAGAAGGCTTAATTATGTGCTTGCACCCACCAATATCAACCCTATGAGTGCCCACAAACCCAGCAATACGGTTGAGGTTATCATTGCAGCTTTTGCAAGTCTTCTTATTCCTTTGGGCGGATGGTCTGCCACTGCGCTGCCACCAATTATAAGTGAGATCAGAGCAAATAAAATACTGGCTACAGAAAACACTATACACATTGTCGGCAGCGGCCACACATACACAGTTACAGCAATAGCTATTGCGCCCGCCAATGAGGCATAACCCAAAAAACTCAGCACCATAGCCGCGGTAGCCATAGAAGATGTTTTGCCCCAGTCTTTTTTATCATTACCGGGTGCAAAGGCTTTGTGGTTAAAAAGGTGTGTGCTTTTATAAATGAAAGCGCTTTTCAGCGTTTTCATAGTATGTAGTTTTTTAGCTACATGCTCATTTGTGATGAGCCGTTCATTGGTTGCTTGCTTTTTTACTAAAAAGGCCGCCTGTAGCCGTGTTGCGGAAAATAGCAGCACCGAGCCTGCTAGGGAAACGGTGATCAGGAAATGATAAGTGAATCTGTTCATTAGCATAACAGCAGGCAACAATTGTGCCAGATGTTTTCAGTATAATTCTATGGTTATGCCCGCTTGCCGGAAAGGTCCTGAAAACTGAAATAATAATTGACCACCTTGTTGGCGATCATTATGCTTTCCTGCTCGCTCTCTGCAAAAACCGGCAGCCACTTTATCAGCCGTTTACTATCCGCGTGTACTACCTTCACGCTTTTGCGTAGCGAGAAATCTATTTTGCGCGCAGCAACTGCTACATTATTATCAAAGATTACTTTGTATACTTCCATTTCAATTATATTCCGGGGTAAGGAATTATTTTGATCAGCAACAAAAGTAGCACATACCCCTGTAGCATAAAATACCGAAATGTAGGGAGAGAAGGGCAAATAACTTTAGGTCTCTTTGGAATATTATTCATAAATCATAATGACTCCCGCATTACCAGGCAAGTATCCCAGTTGTGTTGCTTCCTTATGGCGTTGCACGAATCATTATACAATACAGTATCTGCGGTATTATAAGAAGTACTGCCCAAACCATACGAAAAGTTGGTGGTATCTGTATGGCATCTGCACAGCCGGAAACTACCATTACCCACCGGGCCGTAGCCGTGTGTGCAGGCGCCCATAAATAATACTATTCCTGCAGCAAATAATAAGGAGGCATACTTCATACAATTCTTTTTTTGGAAATACACCTAATCTTTCATGATCATTACAAAACAACTATCACCGCTATGCTGCGCCTGTATACTATTACATTGCGAAGTTGCTGCTGATATTGAATTGGCCGATATCGGATATGAATTCCTGACGCCGGTAGTATCTTTCAGCTGGCAGTAGCAGGCATACCCCTGGTGGCAGGATGACGATAAAACCGAAACACAAATCAGAACAGCTGATATCGATAGTAATGCTTTCATAAAATTCTTTTAATAAACGTATTGTTGCAATAACTATGCCACTTATCTTCGTCAATCACAGCACTATATGCAGCTCAAACGTTTTGTTAGGCCCATCGTAGTTAAAGGTACAATGTTTCAAAAACGCCGCGCCCAGTATCATATCGGCAGGGTAGCCTTCCTCCTCTATAAGAGCCATGGTGAGTATGGCGTATTTTGTGGTGTCCAGGTAGTTTTCGGTGTCTGTTATCAACCCTATCTTGTAGCAGTCGCTCTCCATTATACCACCCACCGGGTTCAGCTCTTTTAATTTGGCTACAGGCCGCAGTCCCATTTTTGCAACAAGGCTTTTCTTTAGCAGACAGTCCTGTGCACCTGTGTCTATGATCGCTTTTACGCCCTTGCATACAGCATAGGTGTCTGTATTAAAAACATACACATCCAGGTAAGCAAAGCAATCATCATCAATAGCGCCTTTTACTGTAGCATTCATAAGTATAAAAGTAACCAGGAAAATAGCACATCATTTAAGCTCCGATGCATACTTCTTAGGATGGTTTATAAAATCAGCGCGGTCGCTGGTAGAGCAAAACCATACCGTATCATTTTTATAGATCGTATAGTTCATCCAGGTGCTATCCCGAACCATACCGCATATAGGACATGTCTTATAACTCTTAGGTTCTCTGCGCGCATCTGTCTTCGTGCTTTCACATATAATAAGCAGAGTACCCAATATCAAAAGTGATATTTTTTTCATCCTGGATTTTTATTTGTGTGAAAATTGAAAACTAATGAATACTAAAGATAATAGAATTATTTAAAATCTCATATTGTTACTAAAGCCAATTAACAATAAGCTGCGCCGCTTTGGCAAGGTATTTATTCTATAGCGTGTATGGGAAAAATAAGAGTGTCTTTGGATAATACAAAAAAAGTGGAGCTTGGTAGTTTTAGTAATAAATTCCCAAATGATGGGAGCCTGATAGAGGTAGATGGTATGAAGCGGGTACTGGTATATGGCATTACCGCAAACGGAAAACTGGAGGTGGTGTTTAATGATGTAAACGAAACAGTGGTTCTTTATGGAGATAATGATTCGGTAGATATTTCGGAAGATTGTGCCGGGATGAGTTTCCGGTTAAGCGACCAAAATTATAGTAGCGCGAAATTTATTTTTGAGGTAATTTAGTTATTGGGAAGTATTCATTTCTAACATTATAAAATGAGGGGCGAGAGGCCCCTTTAATGTTTAATGGTGTTTATGTCCTTGCGGATATTACTGTCTGGCACATTAATTGATCCATTACTAAAATAGTGAAAATTCATCTAAATTCATACAAACACAGGAAAACTGACTTATATTTATAATGGCTGCAGGATGCAGTACCATATCAAACCAATGGCATGAAAAGGCAGCTTTCCATTTGCATCTTACTACTCTTTGCTTTTTCATGCGCTTTGGCACAGCTACACGAGCATCGCACTTTTTCTAATTCCGGTATCACGATCGAAAAGGTTATGCCACCCACCTGGGGGCAATCAATTGCTACAGTAATAATAGTCACCGATACACGGGGTGCTGAAGTAAAAAAAATAAAAGCATCTATCCATACCGGCTATCCTTTCAGGGTAGATGTGGCGTCACTTGCACCCGCCAGGTACACCATTAAAGTAATAGTAGAGCGTGCTAACGATTCGGTCAGAGAACTGCAGACCTATTTTTTAAAGACCGAAAATTGCAAATGGGTTGCGCTCAAGTTAGTGCCCGCTTGTGAGCTTAGCCCTACTCCCGGCATAGCTCACCATGGGCTTCATGCCGATAAACCTGTTATTTATTTATACCCGCAGGCAATAGAAGATGTCACAGTAAAACTAAACTTTAAAGGTACCCTTACCAACACCATTCCGGCATACGACAGTGGCTGGCAGGTAAGTGCCACACCCGCAGGGGTGATCACAAACCATGCAGATGGCAAGGAATATCCATACCTGTTTTGGGAAGGCACTACCGATAAAGACGATTGGGATATGAGCACAGGTTTTGTGATCAGTGCAGATAGTATGCGGCAATTTCTACTGAATGTATTGCCGCAAATAGGGTTGCAGCCAAAAGAATGCAACGAGTTTATTGATTACTGGTTGCCACGCTTACAGAAGAACCCATACAACCTTATTCATTTTGCAGGCAGGGAATATGAAGATATGGCCCCGCTTGTAGTTACCCCTGCACCCGATACGATGCTAAGGATATTCATGCTGTTCACATCCGTAAAGAAAAACCACAAAGCAGCCCCGCAACAATTTGCCCCGTTCATCCGCAAAGGCTTTACGCTGGTGGAGTGGGGTGGTATGGATATGGATAACAAGCAGCTTATCAGGAAATAAAATTGGTTCAATTTTTGTATCTTTATATCAATTGAATGAGCAAAATTTAACCCTATGAAAAAATGCTCGCTTTATCTTATCGTAGTATTGATCGTTGCCTTTGGCAGTTGTAAGAAAACAAATACAAATAACGAACAGCAACTTTCACTCTTGGGTGGTTGGTCGTTGGATGCCATAGTTGGCTATTCTAATATTTCACTCCCGAAGAATACAGATACTACTATTAACATGCCCATAACGGCTGGCGCTACCATTCACGGAAATTGGACAGTAGGTATTACCATCAGCTTCGATTCTTTGCCGGCCAATGTGGTATCTGTGATGCCCGCATCATATTCAGGTACCGCCACTACTTCAAAAGCTTATGTTACAGATACATTTGCTTTTCATATTCATACCGTTGATACAGGTACTTTCCCAATAGTTGTTATAGCAAATGACGGAGGTGGCGGCAATAACCCCATATCTGATACGTTCAAACTTATTGTGCATTAGTAGTGTCCCCGGGCACAGTGCTGAAATTTCTGGTACGTATTTTGCGTCTTTACCTAACTTAAATCGCCACCCAATGAAAAGACTGCTGCTGTTTGTGCTGCTTACTGTTTCAATCATCTATATATCCTCCTGCGGTTATGTTTGCAAAAAAACATTTCAATGCTTTGGCAACTTATCTTTTATCACCGTGGGTTTTGATAGTGCCGACCTGGATTCCATGCGCTTTATTTCATACAGCGGCGGCGTTTCAGATACGCAGACCATATCCTCGCTCAATGGTTATCCATCATTGTATTTTTATGGCGATACCTGCGGGCTCAATTTAGCTGCTGTATCAGGCAATCAGTATACCATCATATTCCCCACCATTGCCCGCACATACTCCATTACACTCACCGCTACCAATAGCTCAGCTACCACAAGCTATAAATGCGAAGAGGGGAGTGCCTATGTTACGTCTACGTGCCCTAATACGCTTACCTCTTATACCATAAACGGACAAACCTATACTGCATCGCCCCATAGCGCATACGGTTATACCTATTTCATCGTTAAATAAGGGAGGGAGGTGAAGTACATACTAATTTCTTTTTTTACCTTTGTAAAAATATAAATGTTAATGTATGGGATTGCAAGTGATACAGGACAGCGATGGTAAAAATACCGGAGTGTTTATTCCTTACAAAGAATGGAGTAAACTAAAAAAGCAGCATAAATATCTCGCGGCTCTGGAACATGAAGAATCCAAAGAAGATATCTTAGCCAACATTAAGGAAGGCATGGAAGAAGTGCAGTTATTTAAAAAAGGGAAATTAAAAACAACTTCCGCTAAAGATTTTTTGAATGGCCTATAATATTCAGCTTTCTCAAAATTTCGAGAAAGAAGCAAAAAAACTTATTAAGAAATACGCTTCTCTTAAAACGGAACTTGCAGCCTTGTTCATCTTACTGGAAGATAACCCTACTTTCGGCACTCCGCTTGGCAATGGGGTATATAAGATACGTATCGCTATTGCTTCAAAAGGAAAAGGAAAATCAGGCGGAGCAAGAGTTATGTCTTTTGTAAAAGTAACTAATACTACAGTGCTTCTTTTCTCGATATACGACAAGAGTGATAAAGCCAATATTACTGATAACGAAATTGAAGAATTATTGAAACACTACAAATAGCATATTAGTGCTGGTCACATCACTACAAAAAAAACGCTGACAGACGAAAATACAAATTTAATCCTTCTATCCTTTAATCGAGTGAATCAAGGTTCAGATTTTCTTCTTCTTCTTACTCGCCTTTGCAATAACATTATACGCCAGGCATAGGTCTATCCAGTATTCAAAGTCTTTCTTCTTTTTCATGCCTTCTTCGCTTACATATACATAGCCTTTCATGCTCCTGCCTGTAAAATCCATTGGGCGGCAACCGTTTTTTTCAAGCACCTCATCTTCAAGCGTCGGGTCTATGCGGCACATCATTTCGTCTTTCACAACACCCACGCACATTTTATCATTCACCATAAAGCATACCCCGCCAAACATAAATTTCTCCTCAACCTTGGGCAGGTCCATTATTGCCTCGCGTATCCGGTCCGCTATTTTTTCATTGTAAGCCATAGCTGTTTTTTAAAAGAAAGTATTACTAACACCCAAAAAGCATAACACAATAATAAGCCAGAAATTTAGACGCAATAAAAAGCGCCGCGCCCAGTGTAAGCATCATACCTTCAATAGGGAATAGCTTAGTAAATGATTTAATAATTATCAGCGCTACCGATGTTAAAACGATAATAAACATAAGTCCCACCACCGCAAGGAAAGCGATCATAATAAGCACCGAAAAGAAAGCCAGGGAAGCACCTACCAGGTAGCCCAATGATCCCGGCCGGTCATGGATGGTCCAATGAAAATCGTTTGCCACTAATGAATAATCCCACAAAACCAGCCCTGCGGTTACGATCATCACCTTGTATTTTAGTTTTATATCGGGCGTCAGCCAGTCCAGCAGGTGGGATATAGCCAGGAACACATTGAGGCCCTTAAGCCTGTTTTCTAATTTCGTGATCCTGTGCTTACCATACAGGTCCACAGAAACAAAGAAAAATGCCATCGATTCTAAGATGATCGAAGCTTGTGTTATATGCTCTTTAGTCATTTGCAAGGAGTTGGGTTGTAAAAATAAAAAACCGTATCAAATTTTCTATCTTTCTCCATCCCTGCCGTGGTCTCGTCCTTGCTGACGTAGCGGCAATCAAGGTGCAAAAATTGAAGTATATGTTCCCTCACTTGCTATTCATTGTCTAGTAAGTCCTTTGAAATCTTTTTACCCTTTAGGTTAACCATAGTGTGTTTCCAAAAGAAGCTCATAGACGTATCATAGACAGGATTTCCAAATTCATCCTTATGGTGTAGGTACATAAACATACGGAACTTTTTCAAAAAGGGCAAAATATCTTTGGGAAAGCCTGATTTTACTGGAACAAGGTTGAGTTTTTCCAGAAAATATCTTTTT
>CAIRZD010000382.1 GCA_903882965.1 uncultured Bacteroidota bacterium | reverse complement strand
GACTATGGATTTTCATCTCACAGATAGCCATAGTAAATTATTACACAGAAAGGCACATAACGGCGACCATATAAGAATAGATATACAGTCACAAGGCACAGGTTTTGACTGGGTAGCCATAGAAGCACTGGAATATGATGATTATCCCGACATTGATATGGAAACGTTTGCCATGCGCGTGCGCCCTGCAGAGGATCCCGCCAATAAGCTGGATGGATACCAACACAACAATGCAACATCTACTATAGTCATAGAACGGAGAGGCAAAAGGCTTTCCGCCTCTTATCATGGCAGGAATGAATCACAAAATGAAGATGCCGCCTCCGCATGGCTCGGACTCTCAGATGCCCGCTGGGCCGATCTTATTAAAGGGCTCATTGATTAGATATGTCTAAATTGATGAAGTAATAATACTTTCTTAACTGTAAGAACATAGCTATGCGCAGACTGATTTGGCAAATATTTGCAGGTTTAATTGGGAGGGTTTGCCTATTTATTCGCTATGGTAAGAAAAGCAAAGAAGTTGTTGATAGGGAATATCTAGGCATGTATTGGCAAGTTGGGAATGTAGTTTTATTGCAGATATTTACTGTTTTTTTTTTAATATTGATAGGTAGTGCATTGATATTATTAATAATGCTAAGTTTTAAAAAGCTCTACAGTGTCATGTTTTAATCTTCACTCGACCTCACCTCTCCTTTGGAGAGGTCTAAATGACCTTCGTCAGCCCTACTTACATATTTTACAATAACTTTGCCGCCCAATAATCATTCACATTTAAAATGGCATTGAAAAATATCTCTCTACAGTTAGTCCTCGTATCTTTTTTGTTTTCTGCTGGCACAGCCTCTGCCCAGTTCAGAGATGAAAGTAATAGCAATATAGCATCAGGCTCAAAACCCAAAGCTGGCTCCTTATATGGCAGTTGGGGTTATAACCAGGAAACTTATACCCGTTCTTCCATTCACATTAAGCAAGGTGCATTAGGCAACGATTATGAGTTTGTGAATGTAGATGGCCACGACCACGAAGGTTGGAATAATGGTATTACTAATAAAGCCCTCACCATTCCGCAATATAATTATCGCCTTGGTTATTACTTTAATAAAAAACAGGATCTTGCTATTGAGCTTAATTTTGATCATACCAAGTATATCATTGTAGATGGCACCACCCAGCATATGAAGGGTACATTCAATCACCGGTCAGTTGATTCCATGGTAGTATTCTCTCAGGCCAATGGCGATTATTATTACCTCAACAATGGCGCTAATTTCTTCCTGTTCAATATTGTAAAAAGAGTTGGTTTGCACCATTCCCGCAATAATAATGTGCGTATCGATCTTACCGGAAAGGTAGGTATAGGCCCCGTGATACCCCATGTGCAAAATAGCCTCTTCGGCAATGCAAACGATCCGCATTTTCAGTTTGGTGGCTGGAATACCGGTATTGAATTAGCCCTCCGTGCCACATTTATGCGCTATGCATTTATTGAATTATCACAAAAGCTGGATTATGCCCGCTACAGCAACCTTAAACTTTATGACGGCACTGCCAAACAAAATTTCGGCACTTATGAAACCATTCTTAGTATAGGAGCAATAATACCCACTACAAAGCACAACCCTATGTTTGAAAGAGAGAAAAGTAATGATGAATTGAAATATCGGATACTTGCGCCTACCAATCCAGATCCGGGCAGTAATTAAAGATTCCTGTCCTCTTTTAGCAATGCATTGATATCACCGATCAGCTTGGCTACATCGCCCTGAGATAGCCCGTCATAGAAGCCACGCACCCTGCCATAGCCATCTACAAGTGTATAATGCTTGTCGTGTATAAAATCTTTGTCTATGCTCACCCCTGCAGTGTCATCCTCAGCACTTATCAGGTAGCTATAGCGAGCCATGTCATAAAGCTGCTTTTTGTCACCGGTAAGAAACATCCATTGGTTTGGGTCGGCATCAAAGCGTAGGCTATAGGCCTTCAGCGCCTGCACACTATCCTTCGTCGGGTCTACTGTATGTGATAGTATCAGCACGTTCTTATTACCAAGAAAAGCCTTGTAAACCTGTTCCATATGCTCGTTCATCTTTGGGCACATGCCTTTACATGTCGCGAAAAAATATTCCACTACGCATATCTTTCCTTTCACATCTGCATTGGTTATTGTTTTCCCATCCTGGTTCACAAAAGAAAACGGTGCTATATGGTGGTTTTGCTCATTGCCTATTATTGGTAACGCCAGCGTTTTTTGTTCGTGGCTTATCTTATAAAAATACCCAAGGAAGGTAACACCCAGCACCATAAAAAAGCACAGTAGGAAGATAGCTGTTTTATTTACTTTCATGCCGCGAATTTAGCCTAAAACCTCCAAACCTTTAGTTAAAAGGTATGAAACCCGCAAACATATCCCCCGATTCTTCAAGTTGGTTCAGGGGTATATAATCGCATACCTCGCCATATGCAGCCCACATTTTTAATACCTCCGGATGCGTATGTGCCTGTTGAATGGCCTCCTCCGATACCCACTCAAATACTTCTACCACCGATCCATCTTTTGCCAGCATAATGGTAGGCTTCAGATCTGTGACAAGATTTATTTGTTTTAGTATGGAGTAATGGGTTTTTGTAAGCGCATAAAGTTCTTTTTCTTTCCCAGCTTTTGGCCTGTAGGCAACAATTACTATACGTCCCATGGTTTTGAATTTTATATTGCAATTTACTTAAAGGTCAATAATATTTATTGCTATTTGATGTTATTGACGTTTTTCTTTACATTTATTATAATTCATCACTGTAAATAATAATTTATGTCGTTCTTCACACGTCTTTCAAATGGCTGGGTTATTGCTAAGGCAAGTTTTAAGGTTCTTAACGCACATAAGGAACTTATCATATTCCCTATTTTATCTGCGCTCTCCCTGATATTGGTAGTCGGCTCCTTTTTTACCGTGCTTTTTGCAAGGGTAGGGTGGAATGTTGATGAGATTCAAATGGGCAGCAGTAGCCTCATGTACCTGGTATTATTCTGTTTTTACATCATCAATTATTTTATAGTCGTGTTCTTTAACATGGCCCTCATGCACTGTGCCAAATTGTATTTTGCCGGCGAAGAGGTAAGTGTCTCAAAAGGCCTGCAATTTAGTGTAAGCCGCATCGGGCCTATATTTTCATGGGCAGTTTTTGCCGCTACTATAGGCATGCTCTTAAAGATCGCTCAGGATAACTTGGGCTGGATCGGTAAGATAATTATTGGCATCGTTGGTTTCGCATGGAGTATAGCCACGTTCTTTGCGATACCGGTCATTGCATACGAAAACTTAAGCCCGGTGAATGCTGTAAAGCGTTCTGCTGAATTGATGAAACAAAGATGGGGTGAAGGTATAGGTGCCAGCTTTAGTATTGGCTTGGTAGGTTTTGCTGCTTTTATAGTGATTGCAATTGTCGCGGCCGGAATATCGGCTGTCAATGAAGGACTTGGCATAGCCGTTATAATATTTGGTATTGCAGGGTTATGTATTACTGGTAGTGCTCTGCATAGCATTTTTATCAGCGCGCTATATAATGAGATCAATGGTCATCACAACGACCATTTTAATCAACAACTACTCGACGGGCTCTTTGAACAAAAAGGGTGATTTTTATCATGTATTTAGTCTTTACCTGTTTCAGCACGCTGATTTTACTATCTTGCGCACCTAATCTAAAAAAGTTAATAATGAAAATACGCACACTTTTACCTGTGGCGGCAGTAATATTGCTCTCCTCATGTGGTAGCAAACATGCCGCTGATAACAATGATGCTATGTCGCCAAACAATCCGTTTATCAATGCTAGTACATTGCCATTCCAGGCTGCTGATTTCACAAAGATCAGGAATACTGATTTCAAGCCGGCTATAGAAGAGGGTATCAAGCAGCAACTCGCCGAAATAGAAAAAATAGCCGAATCTAAAGACGCACCTACTTTTGAGAACACCCTTGTGGCAATGGAAAAAAGTGGCCTTATGTTGCGCCGTGTAAGTGGTGTGTTTGGCTTGCTCTCCAGTGCAAATACAGATTCGGTACTTCAAAAAGTATCTGAAGAGGTTGCGCCTAAGCTTGCAGCCAATAATGATGCTATTTTCCTCAATACTAAATTATTTAAAAGGGTTGAAGCTATTTACAACCAGCGGGAGCAGCTCAAACTTGATTCTGAATCTCACCGCCTGGTGGAGTATTATTACCAGAAGTTCATCCTGTCTGGTGCTAATCTCAGCGATGGGGCAAAAGACAGCCTTAAAAAGCTGAATGGCGAAGAAGCTTCGCTCGAAGCAAAGTATACTAATTTGCTATTAGCTGCAGCCAAGGCAGGAGCCTTAGTGGTAAGTGATACTGCTGAGTTTGCTGGCCTTACAAGTGGCGAACTCGGTGCTGCTGCGCAGGATGCTAAAACAGCTAAAATGGCCGGGAAATGGATGATCCCACTCCAGAATACCACACAGCAACCCGCTTTACAATCATTGTCCAATAGAGCTACCCGCCAGAAATTGTTTGAAGCATCATGGAACCGCGCCGAGAAAAATGACTCTAACGACACTCGTGCTACGATCTCACGCATTGCCATGATCCGTGCGCAGAAAGCTAAGCTCATCGGCTTCCCTAGCTTTGCGGCATTGACCCTTATGGACCAGATGGCAAAGAAACCGGAAGCAGTCGAAGAATTCCTTACCCGCCTTGTGCCCGCCGCTACGGCTAAAGCAAAGGTGGAAGCTGCCGACATTCAGAAAGTTATAGACCAGCAAAAAGGTGGCTTCCAGTTACAACCCTGGGATTGGGATTTTTATGCCGAGCAGGTGCGCAAAGCTAAGTTCGATCTCGATGAGAGCCAGGTAAAACCTTATTTCGAAATAAATAATGTACTGGAAAACGGTGTGTTTTACGCAGCCACTCAGCTCTATGGCCTCACTTTCAAAGAGCGCAAAGATATTCCTGTTTACAATAAAGATGTTCGTGTATTCGAAGTGTTTGATAAAGATGGTACTTCAATGGCATTAGCTTACTTCGATTATTTTAAACGCGAAAACAAGAATGGTGGTGCATGGATGGATAACATGGTGGGCCAGTCAAAATTGTTGGGCACAAAACCCGTTATTTACAACATCTGTAATTTTACAAAACCTGCTGCTGGCGAGCCTGCATTGATCAGCTATAGCGATGTTACTACTATGTTCCACGAGTTCGGTCATGGCCTGCACGGTATATTTGCCAGCCAGCAATATCCCAGCCTTTCCGGTACAGCTACTGCCCGCGATTTCGTAGAGTTCCCTTCTCAGTTCAATGAGCATTGGGCTTCCGATCCGCAGGTATTTAAGAACTACGCAAAGCATTACAAGACCGGTGAGCTGATGCCGCAGGCACTTGTAGATAAAATAAAGAAGGCAGCAACATTCAACCAGGGTTATGCACTCACAGAAATACTTGCCGCTGCCGACCTTGATATGCAATGGCATGCACTCTCTGCCGATAAACCCCTGCAGGATGTAGATAAGTTTGAAGCCGAAGCGCTCCATAATACACATCTCGATCTGCCACAGGTACCCTCTCGTTACCGCACCAGCTACTTCCTCCATATTTGGAGCAATGGTTACGCAGCAGGCTACTACGCATATCTCTGGACAGAAATGCTCGATGATGATGCTTATGCATGGTTCAAAGAACATGGCGGCCTCACCCGTGAAAACGGACAGCGTTTCCGCGATATGATACTATCAAGAGGCAACACACAAGACCTCGCCACCATGTTCCGCAACTTCCGCGGCTCCGACCCGAATATTCAACCCATGCTCGAAAATCGTGGTTTAGTACCCGCAAAGAATTAATGATAAAAGACTATTCATAAAAAAATCCCGCTCGATCTGAGCGGGATTTTTGCTTTGAGTACTATAACTACACACCTATGTCATTATTTGCACGCTTAAAAAATCATGTGCATATTATAACAGCTATAAGTATGTTAAATATCATTTATTAGGTATTTTTACTTTATTTCATCATCGTTCCTTAACACTGGAAAAATGAACTACTTAATAAAAATTTTCAGGTCTTGCTGGGTATATACCGGTATGCTCCTTGTTTTATTGTGTTTATTTTCTACTCGGCTATACGCGCAAAAGTATATAATAGCAGATTCCATGCTTACAAAACAAATGCAGCTAGAGGCTTTCGATAGCATGCAGTTTAACCCTAAAGCAAGTTTGGCGATAGCGGAAAAAGAATTGGGTATAGCGCAAGCTATAGATTATAAACCCGGAGTTGCAGGGGCATTGATTTCAGAGGGTTCGGCTTATTTCAAAATGGGCGATATAAAAAATGCAATGCAGTATATGCAGGATGGCCTCAATTATAGCCGTCAATATAAACTCTCCAGGCTCGAAGCAGGGGCGCTGAACCGGCTTACTACATTGTACGAAGGTATTGGCGCATTAGATAAATCATTTGAATGTATTGAACAGGAGTTAAAAATACGACAGGCTATGAAGGATACCTCTTACATAGCTACTTGTTATCAAAACCTTGCTTTAGTGCTGCATAAACAAAGTCTGTATGACGAAGCCATTATTTATGATTTGAAAGCGATTGATTTGTATCGTACCACCAGGGATTCACTATATGAAGCCATCACTCTTTCTTCCCTTTCCGATATTTATATTCGTCAAAAACAATACCCAAAGGCTTTGGCCTGTTTACACAGCGCATTAACACTAAATAAGAGGGGAGAGACTTTTTCCTTTTTAGGCCGTTACTATGGCGATATAGGAAATCTTGACTCGTCACTATATTATGATAATATCGCATTGAAGATGTTTGCCGCAGATAGCGATAGGCTGGATATGGCAAGGTTGATGATCAATATAGGAATGTTGCAGGTCACCAAAGGGGATTATATGCCTGCCGAAGAAAATATCAAACAATCATTAGCAATGGCAAAGGAACTGTCAAATCTTGAAGAGATTGGCAATGCCGAAGATGCTTTTGCATACTTATATGATCACAAACACGATTACAAAAATGCCTATGCTCATTATGTGTTGTCTGTTGCAGCAAAGGATTCATTAAACCATATACAAATGGCCGACCGGCTTGCCGAACTCGGCACAAGGTTTGAAGTAAAAGAAATGGCGGATAAAAACAAGTTGCTGCAAAATGAAAATGATGTGCAGAAATTAAAATTGCAACGGAAAAATATATTGGTCATTGGTACGGTATCTGCTCTTATTGCACTGTTGGTGATTGGTGCATTACTTTTTCGCCAGAATAAACTCCGCGCAAATCAGCAAAAAACCGAACTCGAGCAGAAACAACTCCGTGCCCAGATGAACCCCCATTTTATCTTTAATTGCCTCAATTCTATACAGCATTTCGTTGTCGCAAATGATGTGAAGAATGCCAATAAATACTTGTCTGGTTTTGCCTCACTCATGCGGCAAACGCTCGAAAATTCAAAAGAAGGAACCATTACGCTGAGTAAAGAAATTGCCTATCTGGAAAATTATCTCGCGCTTGAGCTCATGCGTTTTAAAGATAAATTCACAGCTTCTATTACTTGTGCGGAAGATATAGATACCACTGCCATAAAAATACCGGCTATGATTATACAGCCGTTTATTGAAAATGCCATCCGGCATGGCTTATGTTATCTCACAGAAAAAGAAGGAAGGCTGGAAATAACATTCTCTTTAAAAGGCGCGAACCTTTTTTGTGAGATAGATGACAACGGCATCGGCCGCGAACAGTCGCAAAAACTAAAAATGGTTTCTGATATTGTATATGAATCTCAGGGAATGGAGCTCACCCGGCAGCGCCTCGCATTGGTCAGCAAAAGCCATGGTTCTGATTATACGATCGAAGTAATAGATAAAAAGAGCCGCTCCGGCGAACCTCAGGGCACCACTATCATCATTAAATTCCCCATCGAATCATGATTACTGCGATTATTATTGACGATGAGAAGAATAATATCACCATGCTTTCCGGCCTGCTGAAAAACTATTGCCCGCAGGTATCACTCGTAGGCACCGCAGGCAGCGCGGCAAAAGGCAAAGAACTCATTGAAACCTTGCATCCCGAATTAATATTATTAGACATAGAAATGCCTTACTACAATGGCTTTGATTTACTGAGATCTTTGCCGGGCCTGGAATCTGAAGTTATTTTTATTACGGCATTTGATCAGTATGCAATGGATGCTTTTCGGTATGCCGCGCTCGATTACTTGCTGAAACCGGTAAACATAGAGCAACTGGAGAATGCCATCAACAAGGCATCTCAGAGGATAAACGAAAAAACATCTATCCGGAATTATGAATTACTGCTCCATAATCTGGATAAAAAAGAGACGGAGAAAAAAGCTATCGCGATTACAGAAAAAGGCGAACAGTATTTTATTCAGTTTGCCGATATCAAATACATTATTGCAGATGGCAGTTATACTCACATCTATACCGATAAACGTACCTTTGTATCTACCAAAAACCTGGTAGATTTCGAAGACCTCCTCCCCCGTACTATTTTTTGCCGCATTCACTACGGCCATATCATCAATAAAAAATACATCCTGAAAGTCCAGAAGGGTAGAGGGGGGATTGCATTGATGAAAGATGGCAGGTCATTGGAGATAGCTGTGCGCAGAAAAGATGATTTCCTCAAAATGATGCAGAGTTAAATGCTCCTTTTACACGATTAAAAAAGAAAATGCACATCCGCAAAATATAAAACAGTCAGGTAGAATTATGCATGTTCTTTTGTGTAAAACAAAAAAACATGAAACAGAAACTACTAAAATTGCTGGGCAATAAAATAATGCTTGCAGCCATCGTTACATTCACTGTAACCACCGCTATTCTTTCCTCGTGCACTAAAAGCAGCAGCAGCGGCCCTAACTATGCTGCTCTGTTTGTGGGCACATGGACAGGATCTACCTTATGTTCCGGGGCTACAGGCAACAATACAGTTACTATTGATGCAGGTAGTGGCACCAACGGATTGTCTATTCCGGGCACTGTCGGATCCGGGTCTTGTTTAAAGTCTGTTACTGAAAACGGCACAGCCTCGGCAACTTCTTTTAATTTCCCTTCACAGACTTTTACTGATGGTTGCGGAAACTCTTACACGCTTTCCGTTTCCGGCACACTCAACGGCAGTACATTAACTGCAGTTACTACAGCTTCAGGGTCTGTAAATGCCACATGCACTTTTACCGGAACTAAATAGCTCGGATTGCAAAACCGTTTAAAGTTTAATGTTCTAAATTATTTACACTCATAAAAACTGTAGGTATGAAAAAAACATTTGTTATTTTATTGATCGGGGCAACCACATTGTTTACACCCACTGGCTGCACTAAACCCGGCAGCATTACAAATCCCTTGTCTGCTATCCCGGATATCACTAATTTTTTAGTGCAGGCATCTGCCACATTTGCTGCCAATGCCCCGGCACTCATTCGCATTTTTTCATCCAGCCTTGGCAATGGTACGTTTAGTATAAATTATACGCTCGGCGGTGGATATAATTCCGGGTCCGGTACGGCCACACTAACCATGAGTGGCGGGTCCGGTACTTTTTCCACTTCTACGCTCACCAGTGGCGGCCCCACAACAGTAACGGTTAATTCCATTGCGCTACCCAATGGCGGCAGTGCCTCGCCTACAGCTAATAATGTTTCTTCCGTATTTGATTCTACTGGTTTAATGACCGCAACTTATACTCCTTTGTCTGGTAGCGCTACATCGTTTAGCGCTACTCAGGTCACAGCTTCCCTAGGGGGTACTTTACTCACCATCAACGCTGTTATGTGGACACCAAACCTCACCACTATCAATTTGTATGAAGATTATTATAGTGGTGCCACAGGAGTTGTTTCTTTTAATGGTAATGATCTGGTTTTTCCTGATGTTAATTCTACCTTCAATGGCAGTGCATCTTATGGCGTTGCGGGGGCCGGCATCACCATCAGCGATTTGTCTGCACATGGGTCTGTTACTATTAATACGGTCGCTCCCTTGATCACCGGTTCATTTACATATAAAAATCAGGATTCAAGTGTAGTCGTGGGTACATTTAGTTGCCCGGCTCCATAATGCTACTTGATTCTTTGTGTTAATACTTTCCAACACAATGCATATCCTCCAACTATTTTTCAGAAATATGCTCCCGTGGCACGATTATACTCTATTGTGTATAACCAAAAAATGTAAGTATATGAAAAACATTAGGAAGGTATTTTTTATGCTTGGTATTGCGCTCACCTGTGGTGTATTCGGGGCTTCGGCGCAGATTTACGTACATGTACGCCCCATAAGGCCGGCTGTATCAGTACGGGTAGCAGCGCCTAGTCCGCGACATGTGTGGATAGATGAAGACTGGCGTGAAAACAATGGCGCCTATGAATGGTATGGCGGTCGCTGGGAGGAACCACCACATCCAAGCTGGAGATACAGCCCTGGTCACTGGGACCATGACGGACATGGACATAGATGGCACGCTGGTCACTGGCATAAATAAAAAAAATTGTGTGATTGGTAGAAGAGCATGTCGGAAGCATGCTCTTTTTTATGCCGATTTTTTAGAAAATGCCCAAAATGCAAAAAAAACAATTTTGGCTTTTTAAAATTGTCTTTCCTGGATGGTCTGGATCACGCACATGCAGACAAAAATATAACCCGTTCCCTCAAGTGTCCTTTTTTATGCACTTGCGGCAATCAGGGAGTGGCCACTAAATCAAATTATGCTAATCCTTGAATCAAGTGAATCGAGGTTCAGACCATCCCCGTTATGATCTCTCTGGCCAGCAATGTTTCAAGTTCTTTCAGGTCTTCCGTAAGCGCATGCGGCGTATGAAACACTAATTCACCCTCGTTATTATACCGCATTTCCATCGGGAACGAATCGCCTCTTACACCGTCTACCCATATGGGCGGGTCCACATCTATTTCATATCGCTGCACATCATTTTCACTATGTTCCGTTACATCACATATCCATTCGCCACCGCTTGCCAGTTCTATCGCTAGTTCGTATTGGTTTGTTATCATCTCATGAAGTTAAGTAATCTTCCAATTCATCAGTATCAAAAATACATGCTCTTACCAAAAAGATCAACACAAGGTATTGGGTTGGGACACAAAATATTTCTAAAAAAACCTGGCAGTAGGGTATATCAAATAGATATTTTTGTGACAGGAATTGGATATTCTATCGCGTATATTTTGGTGAAAAGCAGAGTTTCTTACAAAAAGGACAGTTTTTTGCACATTATCAATCATCAGTTGCTAATTGTTTGCCCTCCATTTTTTCTTCCCTTCAACATAGCTTCACTTCATCCGCGCTAAAAGATGGCAAAAAAATTATAAATACCGGAATTTGGCTTTTTACCTAAACTTATTTATATTCGCAAAAAAGTATTATATGAAAAGAATACTCGTAACCTTATTAATTGGCACTGCAGCAATATGTACACCTACTGGTTGTGTTAAATCAAACATAGGCAGCACTATCAGCCCGTTAAATACACTCCCATTAAGCGAACTTCCAAACGTAACCAATTTTTTACTGAAAGAATCAACAGCATTTGTTGCTGGTGCACAGGCCTTGGTCCATGTTTTTTCAACTTCATTGGGCAATGGTACCTTTAATGTTAATTATAATATCTCCGGGAATAACTCTCTTTCCGGTACCGCAACTATGATCATGAATGGAGGAACTGGTACATTCTCAACAGCTATTATTCCTACCGCAGGTCCAAGTACTGTGACGGTTACATCTATATCAAATGCAGCTGGTTCCAGCACTCCAAGCAATAATAATACCTCTACCATGTTCGATTCTACAGGTATTATGGGAGCTACTTATACCAGCGGCACCAAAGACACCACTTGGCAGTTTAATACATACCAGGTTACAACACAGCTCGCGGGTTCTTTGATGACTGTAAATGCTGTTATGTGGACACCTAATCTTACTACAATATCCTTAACAGACTTCCATTACCCTGTTACTGTTGGTGTTCATACATTCTCTGCTACCTCAGGTACTTTTGGTGCATCTTACGGTGTTTCAGGTTCAGGCATCGCAATTGCCGATTTAGCGTCATATGGTACTTTCACCATTACCTCTATATCTCCATTGCTTGCAGGTTCATTCAAATATACAAACCAGGATTCCAGTACGGTTGTCGGCACCTTCAGTTGCCCCAAACCATGATAAACAAATAATTTCCTTTTCGCAGAGTAGCGGGGTCAGGATTTTACAATTATTTTCTAATGCCTTGTTGTATGAACCTTTGTGCCGCGGTGTAGGCAGTTGATGCAGCCTTGTGATTTGGATTTAGTTTTAAAGTTACATCCCATGCAGCAATAGCTCCTGAATAATCTTTAATAGTGTAATAGGTGATACCCAGCATGTACCACATTTCAGGGTCATTGGGTGCCAGTTTGCAACCTTCCTTATAGGCTGTTATGGCTTCATCATATTTGTGCTCTTTCCACGATGCCATTCCTTTGTCGTGGTATAGATATACATATTGCGCGGTAAGATCGGGATAATCAGGCTTGTATTTTTTTACAGAGTCGAGGTCATTGAGTTCCTTATCCCAATCCCCCAACGTATTGTATGCCAATGCGCGGTTGTAATAACCATTTACATACTGCCTGTTTATTTGTATTGATCTGTTGAGGTATGTGATCCCTTTTTGTAATAATGCCAATCGGACGTTTTTATTTTCCGGCATGTCGGATGTTGCGCAGTAACCTACACCCGCAATACCGTTTGCCAGAAAACTATTAGGTACTGTTTGTACATCTTTGGCAAACAGGGTGTTTGTATTTTTCCAATCAACGTTACGGGCAATTACTTCATAACCACATACAATTGTAAGCAGGACTATAACTGCAACAAACACTGGTTGGGCGGCTGTGGGCGCTTTTATTTTTGCTGCACCTTTAAAGAGTAACCAGGATATAGCAATTGCAAAACCTGCTGATGAATGGTAAATTAGCCGTTCCCCCATGGTAGCGCCCAAATTGAAAAACATATTGGAAACAAGTAAGAGGTTAAGTAAATAAAAGACAATAGCAAAACCTAACACGTTGCGACGCAGCAATAGCTTTATCGCTGCAATAACGAGACCAATATGAACCGATAACGAGACCCAAAATTTTAATGAGGAGGCGCCACTGAAAGGTATCTGGCTGAATGAGTAATCGGCTGACAGGGGATATGGGATGAACAACAATTTGAGATAATTGAGCAGGGTAGCGATCTCTGTGGTTATTTTTTGTATTGCAGTGGCATAGAGGTAAGGATTATTCTGGAGGTCGTTATCAGCTGCTGCGGCCTTATGGGTCGTTATAGAGAAACGGACCAGGAGATAACCTCCAAGCACAAGTGCATAGGGAATAATTGTCATCACACTATCCTTCAAATTAAAGTCTCTGAACACATAAAATATAAGCGGAATAATAAGCACAAGTGTTATGGCATATTCTTTAGAAAGGAGTGCAAGTATATAACATGCAAGTGCTGAGATAAGCGATAAGACCTTGTTATTTTCCTTATACCTGTATGCACAAATAATTGTAAGACAGATAAAAAGAAAAGACAGTATTTCATCACGGCTTTTAATATTGGCTACTACTTCTGTGTGAATGGGATGTATGGTAAACAGCAGTGCTGCCAAAAAAGCAATGAGCGGGGCAGTTTTAAAAACTATACTACGCAGCAAGTAAAGAAACACAACTACGGAGAGCATGTATAGCAGTACATTGACCACGTGCCGTGTGTGCATGTATCTTGCTGCATTGTCGGTAATGCTTTGGCCAAGCGCGGGGTTTTCATCTGCTTCTTTGCCCAGTAATTCTTCTTCTATAGCAAACGTAACAACAGACAGTGGCCGGTAGCGGCCACCTGAAAATTGGTTAACTGTGTTCATGTGTTTGTAATAGCCAGCATAGGTATCTTCTGAAAGAATACCCGGAATGCCTTTAAAACCCTGGTGCACATAATCATTTTGCTGAATGACCATAACATCATCGAGCGCATATTCATTGACGCAAGTATTGTAATAAAATACAAAAGCTATGGCAACGATGATGAACGCCTGTAGGCGAAAACCTGAAATGAATGTATTGAAAACAGATAGCGTTTCAGGAGTAGTTTTATTTTGTTTATAGATGCCAGCCGGAATCGCGGAACTTTTATTTTTATGATCTTTCTTGCCGCTCATGAGTTTCAAAGTACAAATATTGTGAGGAATTTTTAAAATGTCCCGTTTTGGGAGTGAATTTTTATTTTTTGCCAAGTTGCTGATTATCTGTCTTATATTTTTTAAAATGTCGCGATAATGGCAAATTAATGTCACGGTGTAGGACAAAATGGTTGTTTGCTTCTTTTGGGGCTCTGCAGTGGATAGGTTTGTAACTTTTCCTTCCTCTCCAAAGCAGAGGCGAGGTGAGGTTGATCGAGCGCTATTATAGTATAGATAATTTTTCATGTGATGATTCATTAGGAAATCTGGTGTCGATTTATTCTGGATATTAAAATGTTTATTTAACAATTTGGAATAGTATAAATGTATAAACCTCTCCCCTTCGGCATGCTCAGGGCAGGCTGAGGGAGCGGTCGATGAGCGCATAGGACCAGTGATTGCTTGCTTAGCATCTTTAGTATTTTAAGGGCTAAAGGTAGTGGCGCGTTATGGATGTTGTGAAAAAGTGCATGCACCTTTTTTGGGCTCAGAGGTTTTGATAAAGAAGTGCTATAATTGTAGCATTATTCTGCTATCACCGCTCATAAACAAGACCATAAATGAAAAAACATTTTTTATTTCTTATTTTTTTCGCAGTCGTTGTTTCTTCTTATGGACAGAAGCAAGGGCAGGCAAGGATAGATTCTTTGGTTCAATTGCTTAACTCTGATAAGTACAGAAACAATGAAGACACGAATAAAGTAAAGATATTGAACTGGATATCTTTATGCCGGATTAAAGGTTGGTGGTAAACGATTTGAAGCTTGATAAGCATGTAGCCACTTATACTGCCCGGCGCGTTTTAGCACGGTTTTAAAGCGGTCAGGTGCCAGTACGGTTTATTAGTGAATCTTTATGGCATAGCAATAAAAAGACCATTGAAAGCTATTTAGAAAGCTTTGAACAGGATACTCAAAAGGAATTTGCGTAGAAATTTTTAGAGTTTAAATCATAGACTATATAATTTCGGTTCACACCTTATTGCAAATTCAAAGAGAAATACCATACCGGCTGTTTATTAAATGTTCCAGGCCAAGCTACATCTACGTATAACGGGAAGTATCGTTAATCCATTATTAAAACAGGGGCCCCTATTTTATTCTGATTTAATTAAAAAACACATTTATTTTTTTTCAATCAAATATGTTATCTTCACTTATTCTTTATTCTAGTACTTTCTCGCCATTTCCAGATAGGAAATGAGCCTTTATATTTGATAATAATTAATTTATGAGCAGATATAAGAAAAGCTACATTTTACTTTTGCTGCTGATATGGGCAGTTGCCGGCAAAGCGGGTAATAAGATACAGGACTCGCTGGCAGTATATGACAAATTAGATTCGATCTTCAATGTTACTATAGATAATGACCCTGTGCAGGCGTTAAATATTTGTATACGGCAAACCGCTATAGCTAATATCAGGTTATTAAAATCAGTATGTGTAAGAAATAAAAAAAGCAATCATTTTCATGATTGCCTTTCTGCGGAGTAGCGGGAAAGGTTGAAATATCTAACTTAATAAGGGACTATTATAAGATTGTTGAGTTGGCAGAATGTTTGGAATAAAAGTCCATTTGGCAGCAAGGTGGAGAATACGCGGACAGTGACCCCCTAATTCCGCGCGAAGGTGACCCCACCATTCCGCGTCAAAGTGACCCTCCTTTTCCACGGTAAAGTGACCCCTCTAAAATAGTTGAGTGCTCAGTTGTTTTACGAACCATTAGTT
>CAIRZD010000381.1 GCA_903882965.1 uncultured Bacteroidota bacterium | reverse complement strand
TTATACCACCAGCATTTTTTTATATCGCTGTTGTCCATCATTAGCTTTAGTATACCGGGAAAGCTGGCATTATACTCGGGCATAATGAATAAAAACTTATCTGCCGGAATCAGGTATTCTTTTTCAATTGCTATCATCTCAGTCCCTCGTTCCCAAACCTGCTTATTTTCAAGAGATAAAAGTTTTACATCTTCACTGCGTTCCAACAATAATTTATGGTAAAGACCAGCAATCCTTAAAGTCATGCTGTCGGAACGGTTTGTGCCTGATATTACTGTGATCATTAGAATAAAAATGTATAAAAATCCGAATGCCAAAGGTGGGTACTATTTGTCAAAAACAGAACGCAGTATCCTGCATTTTCAACAATTTCTTTTTATCTGAACATAGTAAAATACTATGCAGCCTGAAGAATTGTTGTTACCATTATGCAATTTAACGATAATACCACCCTTACGAGTGGTATTATTCAATGTTATTGCTAATAGTCATTCCCTGTTTACCGCTCAATCACATAAACATCTTCGCCTTCATGTTTCATACGGTAATTTTCGCGGGCGTATTGCTCCAGTTTATTGGGATTTGTAAGCAGATCATTCCTTTCCGTGTTCATCCGGGCTATCTCTGTATTCAGGTACTTAATGTTATCCTTCACGCTGTTAAGCTCTTTTTGGCGTTGCTGCAGTGTTATCCAGTCATTCTGATCAAAGAATACCGTCCACAACACAAAGAGGAATGTGGCAATAAAATATTTATTAGAGATAACTTTTAATACCTTTTTCATTGGAAAATACTTTGTCTAAATAATCTAACTAAATCATTCCTGTAATTTACCGAAACCCGAAAAATCACAGACTAGCTATTTATCAACATATTCACAAAACTATTTACCAAACTTCAATGCTTTACCCGGAAAGTAGGCATTGCCATTAAGTTCTTCTTCTATTCTTAATAGCTGATTATACTTTGCCATGCGGTCACTGCGACTGGCAGATCCTGTTTTTATCTGCCCGCAATTCAGTGCCACAGCAAGGTCTGCAATAGTGGCATCTTCTGTCTCACCACTACGGTGGCTCATAATCGTATTGTAGCGATTATGCTGTGCCATTGTTACCGCCTCAATTGTTTCGGTAAGTGTGCCTATCTGGTTTACTTTCACTAATAATCCGTTGGCTATATTTTCTTTTATTCCTCTTTCAAGGCGGGTTACATTCGTTACAAATATATCGTCGCCTACCAGCTGAATTTTACTGCCTAATGCTTCCGTCAGTTTTTTCCAACCTTTCCAGTCGTCTTCTGCCATACCATCTTCAATGCTTATTATCGGATATTTTTTACACCATTTCACCCAGTATTCCACAAGCTCATCACTGCTCATCTTCCTGCCGTCACTTTTATGAAAATGATATTTTTTATCCTTCTCATTCCATAGTTCACTGTTTGCAGCATCCATTGCTATACCAACCTGTAGGCCGGGTTTGTATCCTGCTTTTTCTATAGCTTTGAGTACTGTTTCTATTGCTTCTTCATTGCTTTGGATGTTAGGTGCAAAACCGCCCTCATCACCAACATTTGTACTGTATCCTTTCTCTTTTAATACCGTTTTAAGTGCATGGAATATTTCTACCCCCCAACGTAAGCCTTCGCTGAAACTTGGAGCACCTATAGGCATAACCATAAACTCCTGAAAATCTATTTTATTATCAGCATGAGCGCCGCCATTCAGAATATTCATCATTGGTACCGGCAGGGTCTTTGCATTCGCCCCGCCCACATAACGATATAAAGGAAGCCCTACTGATTGCGCTGCTGCTTTTGCAGCAGCGAGGCTCACAGCAAGTATAGCATTAGCGCCCAGTTTGCTTTTGTTTGCAGTGCCGTCTATATCTATCATTGCCTTATCAAGTCCGCTTTGGTCAGTAACATCCCAACCATACAGGTCTTCTGCAATAATATCATTCACATTACTCACGGCCTTTAATACTCCCTTTCCCTGGTATTTCTTCTTATCACCATCTCTCAGCTCTGCTGCCTCATGTTTCCCAGTGCTTGCACCGCTTGGCACGGCTGCGCGCCCCATAATTCCTTCATTGGTATGAACATCTACTTCTACGGTAGGATTGCCACGGCTATCTAATACCTGGCGAGCAACAATATCTGTAATGAAACTCATTTGTTATCGTTTTGATTTGCAGCGCAAAAATATAGTTTATTCATCAAATTAGTATGCAATTTGATGAATATAGCTGAAGCATTAACTATTTTTAACCGAAGAGTAGATTGTTATAAAAAGAAAAAGGGCTGGCAATCATGCCAGCCCTTATACAGTTATTTAAAGTTTGTCTATTTTGTTATTGTGATCTTTGCTGAATATTTCCCTGTTGAGGAAGTGGCTGTTAAAAAATAAATACCATCCGGCTGATCGAGTTTTAATGCACTAGCCTGATTGGTGGACATTGTGAATTCTTTTACTTTCTCCCCAACGATGTTCGTAATCCTTACAACAGCAGGCTCTGTAATGCCGGATACTAAATTGATCATAAACTCCCCGGTAGAAGGATTAGGATATACATTCAATTCAGATGCCGCATTTGCAACCTGATTCACACCTGCGATATATGGGATATTGATTACAAAAGAAGTATCAGTTGTACCACAGGTATTGTGTGCAGAAAACGTTATTGTATCTGTGCCACTACCATATATAACAAAGAACCCGGGACTGCCTATGAAATTACCAACCGTATGATTGCTGGAACTCCATGTACCACCCGCAGCAGGATAACCAAATAATGTATAACTACCGCCCAAGGAGAAAATACCCGGCACTACTATGCTATCATGAGGTGCTTTGTTAACAAAAACCGCAGTTACAGCTGTAGCTGTCCCAAACCCGTTTGTAATAGTATAAGTAATATGCGCTACACCATGAGCTAATCCGGTAACTACACCTGTTGAACTAACTGTCGCTATAGTATCATTTGAAGTTGTCCAGGAGCCGCCGGTTGTATTGTCTGACAATGTTATTGTAAATCCAAGACAAACAGAATCAGCACCATGAATAGTACCTGCAGAAGGGTTGCCGGAATAGATCACCATTGTTGCATAAGTAGTGCCGCAGATATTGGTAACAGTATAAGTAACTTCTGCAGAACCTGCGCTTACCCCTGTTACAACTCCTGAAGTCCCGTTTACTGTGATCGTTGCAGCAGTAGTACTCCAGGTACCGCCTACAGTAGCATCATACAATGCATTTGTACTGCCTATTCCTACGCTGTCATTACCCGTAATTTCGGCTGCACCGCTAAAT
Organism: uncultured Bacteroidota bacterium; assembly: GCA_903882965.1. GTDB lineage: Bacteria > Bacteroidota > Bacteroidia > Chitinophagales > Chitinophagaceae > Nemorincola. Next base: position 12,791 of record CAIRZD010000381.1, on the reverse strand, counting down.
ACAGTTATTGTATCCTTTGCAGCACTTGTACCACAACCATTTGATAAGTAATAGGATATTACTACTACTCCTTGTGATATGCCGGTAACATTACCTGAAAAATCTGCATTAGCAATTGCTGTGTTACTGCTCAACCAGATACCACCGGAAACAGTTTCTGTCAAATTTATCCATGACCCCACACACACTTGATTAGGACCTGAGATAGTACCATGTGCTAAAACAGTATCAACCTGCACTGTATATGTCGTATCCACAATACCGCAAGAGTTACCAAAATCAAAATGTATCGTATCAAGACCATAAGAAACACCGTAAACGATACCTGTTGATGAAACCATTGCAACTCCGTTTGTAGCACTCCAGTTAGCAGTTTCATACAGACCCGGTATTGCATTATGACCGTTTGTTAATGTAACACTATTCCCAACACATGTGGCAGACGGCCCCATGATAGGCAGATTATTAAGTTGTGAATCAACTTCTATATTTTGAATAGAATGAGAGGTGCCACAAGTGTTTGAAAGCGTGTAAATAACAGTATCAATTCCGAATGAATCAGCTGTGAACTGGCCTGATCCTGCATTTATAACACCAATAGCCGTGCTACTTACACTCCAGCTACCTCCTGCCATACTTGAATTAAATGTTACTGACGAACCGATGCATAATGCGGCTGATCCGCTTGAAACAGCCCCGGCATATGCAGTATCAACTGTAAGTGTAGCTGGTGATGACCAAACAATACCACTATCGTTCCATGCACCACACATATACATATTACCATTCATGGAATAACTAGTAGTTATCCTAAGGGTATCTGTTGCAGCACTTGAATAAGGAGCAATATTATGTACTGTATCCCATGTGCTACCACCATCTGTAGAAACTTCCCACATATAATGAATACTCATAGTATCGCCGTTGGCAGTATCATTTGCAACAACGGAAAACCAGGTAATAGAACCATTACAAACAGCAGTATCGCGCGGGTTTGCAGTAATTACAGGTACACCGGGATTTACAAATGTTGCCTTAGCAGTAAAATTGTTTAAAAAGAAGCAAAAAAAGAGCAAGCTTGATAAGTAAAAACTTTTTCTCATGTTATTCGTTTTTTATTTTTTTGTTACCATTATCATGTTCAGAAAATGGCATAAGTAGATTCTTAAATACTATAATTGGCAAACTTAATCAATTCAGCCCAACTTTTAAACAGCCGTAACAACAATTGCTATATAATTTGTTTAATTATATAATGCAAACTTTATCATAATCCCCTAGCCAATTATCGGGTAATAATCCTTTAAAAGAATATGCCAAATCATTACATAAATGACTTTATGCAATGCTTTGCGATAAATATTCTGCCTAGATCAAGACGCCTCATCTATTAAGACGTAAAAACACGCTGATATCTTGGGTATTTTATAAAAAAAATGTCATTTGCCAGCTGTTTTCTTTAATGCAGTAAAATCGATGGGAATACTAATGCCATCGGGAGGTGTTCTGGATGTATTATGTATATCAGCAGTTACAATAAAATTCCCTGTTTCGAGATAATTGCCTTTGCCGAGAATACGCAGGATCATTCGCCCCAACTCTTCTGCTTTTTTGCTTTTTTCCTCCTGCGGTGCATTATAAAATGTTGCATCGCCAATAACAATAAGCATACTGGTATTATTATCTCCTATTTCCAGTTTTAATGCCTGCCATCTCGGGAAAACATTTACAAGACTATCTTGTATTACTAATTTTTTGCTTTCATAATCTACTTCATTACACGAATACAAAGTAAATACAGACACTATAGCAATAAACGATAAAATTGATTTCATAAAATGAATTTATTATCAAATATATAGTTACTTATTAAATAAAACATCTTTCATGGAAAAAATACCTTTCCTGCCATTAATGTATTCTGCGGCAAGTACGGCACCAAGCGCAAAACCATCCCGATTGTGTGCGGTATGCTTAATTTCTATATCATCAACAGCACCTGAATAAGTGACACTATGCGTACCCGGAACGTTTTCTAATCTATGGGCTATAACCGGCACGGCTTCGCTATCATTGAAATCGTTCAAAGCCCATCGCGTTTTGGCATCAATGTTTTGTATTATTTGCTCTGCAAGTGTGATAGCGGTACCACTTGGTGCGTCTTTTTTCTGTGTGTGGTGTGTTTCTTCAATAAGAACGTTATACTCGCTGCGCCCGCTCATCAAAGAAGCAAGGAGCTTATTTATTTCAAAAAAATATTTACACCAATACTAAAATTGGAAGCATGCATGAATGCCCTATCACACTGAAGTGCCATCGACTCTGCTTCAGGTAATTGGTCATTCCATCCCGTTGTGCCACTGATTACATCAATTCCGGCAGACAAGCAGCACAACACATTTTCTTTTGCAGTAGCCGGAGCGGTAAATTCAATGGCTACATCAGCAAGTTTAAGATGCGCCTCATCCAGCTCATGCTTATTCGCAGTAGTAATACGAAGGATGATATTATGCCTTCTATTTATAGCTATCTGCTCAATAGCGTGCCCCATTTTACCATAACCAATAAGCGCTATATTCATAATTATTTCAAAAGTAAACAGCTTATTCCATAAAATTACAAGGAAATATTTTGAGCTGCAATCCATGCACTGCTCCATGCATGCTGGAAGTTATAGCCACCGGTAATACCATCTGCATCAAGTATCTCACCTGCAAAAAACAACCCCGGAACTACCCTGCTCTGCAAAGTCTGCGGATCTATCTCCGAAAGATTTACCCCACCACAAGTAACGAATTCTTCTTTAAATGTAGTCTTGCCTTTTACGCTGTATATATCGCGTAGCAAATGTTCCAGTAATTTATTCTGGGCAGAAGCAGGCAGCTCTCCCCATCTTACATCTTCTTTAATACCACATTGAATCAGCTGGTATTCCCATAGCCTCCGGGGCAAATTGAAAGGATTTTTATTTTGCACCAATTGCTTGCCTTGTTCTTTTCGTAACTGCGTTATGATCCCGCGCACATCGACATCTGTTAGATCATTCAACCAATTCACAATTACCTGGAATTCATAATTACGCTCCGCAAGTTCTCGTGCGCCAATTGCTGATGTTTTTAAGACTGCGGGGCCACTCATGCCCCAATGGGTGATCAGTAACGGCCCATGCTGAACTATTTTCGTGCCGGCTATTTTAATGGTAACATCAGGCACACTTACCCCCATTAATTCTGTTATTGGATGTTTGGGTATATTAAAAGTAAATAAAGATGGTACGGGCGTTTGTATCGTATGACCCTGCGCCTCTATCCATTTATATTGTTCGGGTTTAGGAAATCCTCCGGCAGTTATCAACACCCGGTCTGCACTAATAACTGAAGTATCTGTAAACGTGATAATAAAACGGGGATTACCCGTCTCTGTAGATTGTGTATTTATGCTTGCAACACCTTTATGATAATATACCTTTACCTTATGCTGCATCATTTGCTGCCATATACAATCTATGATAGTTTGCGAATCATCAGAAACCGGAAATATTCTTCCATCCGGCTCAGTCTTTAATTTTACACCTCTTTGTTCAAACCAGTCTATAGTTTGCTGTGGACCGAAACGGTACAGCGATTTTCTTAACAGTTGTTTACCTCTCGGATAGCGAGTCAGCAATTCAGGAATATCAAAACATTCATGTGTCACATTGCATCTTCCTCCACCAGATGCTTTTACTTTTTGCAATCCCTTCCCGGTTTTTTCATACACCGCCACTTCCACACCATCAAGATAAGGAATATTGGCTGCGGCAAAACAGCCCGCTGCACCTGCACCGATTATGGCTACTTTCATTTTATGGGCTTAGCAATTTTGAATAGCTCAGTAATACCTATCAAACAAGGTCACCCTTTACCTGTGCCTCTACTACTGATAATGCAATAATATTCACGATCTGCCTTACCGAGCTGCCTAACTGCAATACATATACCGGCTTCTTGAGCCCAAGCAATATAGGCCCAACAGCCTCAGCACCACCCACCTCCTGTAGCAAATGATACGCAATATTTCCGGCAGCAAGGTTCGGGAATATCAACACATTTGGCGATCCGCTGACAAGGTCTGAAAAAGGATAGTTTTCCTTCAACAAATCTTTATTGAATGCTACTCCGGCTTGCACCTCTCCGTCAATTATCATTTCAGGATGAGTTTCTTTTATTCTCGCTACCACATTTCGCACCAATACAGCTTCCGGAGATAAGCTGCTGCCAAAATTGGAATAAGACAGCATAGCTATGCGAGGCTTAATATTAAAACGGCCCACAACATCTGCAGTGAGTAAAGTTATATCTACCAATTCATCTTCTGTAGGACTGAAATTAAGCGTAGTATCAGCAAAAAATAGCGGGCCTTTTTTGGTGAGCATTATATACATGCCGGCTACTCGCTTAGCGCCATCAGCCATGCCTATTATCTCCAATGCCGGTCTTATTGTATCAGGATATTTACGGGTAAGGCCTGAGATCATAGCATCAGCTTCTCCACCATTCACCATCATACAACCAAAGTATACGCGCTCGCGCATCGCCTTCTTTGCTTCATAAAGGTTATATCCTTTACGCTTCCGTTTATCAAAAAATTGTTCCCCGTATTCACACCGTATCTTTTCGGTAGAATCATCTTTGGGATCTATTATCTCTACCCCCTCAAGATGAAGATTATTATCCGCTATCATTGTACGGATCTTATTTTTATTGCCGAGTAATATCGGTATTGCGATCCCCTCGTCTTTTGCTATCTGTGCCGCTTTTAGTATTTTAATATTCTCAGACTCAGCAAATACAACCCGCTTAGGGTTTTGTTTCGCTTTGTTAATAATATATTTCAACAGGTTATCATCAGAACCTAAACGGAGATTCAGCTGGGCTTCGTAGGCATCCCAATCTGTTATTGGCTTTTTAGCTACCCCGCTCTCCATAGCAGCTTTTGCTACTGCTGTAGATACTCGTACCAACAATCGCGGATCCATCGGTTTGGGGATAATGTAAGTTGGTCCGTATTGCAGGCTTATGTCGTTATATGCCACGTTCACAATATCAGGCACAGGTTCTTTGGCAAGTGCTGCAAGGGCTTTCACTGCAGCAAGTTTCATCTCTTCATTAATACTGCCGGCACGCACATCGAGCGCGCCCCTGAAAATATAGGGGAACCCTAATACATTATTTACCTGGTTAGGGTAATCGCTTCGCCCGGTAGCCATGATCACATCAGGGCGCGCAGCTATTGCATCTTCATAAGTGATTTCCGGATCAGGATTAGCAAGCGCAAATACTATGGGGTTCTTTGCCATTGACTTTACCATATCCTGGGTTACAAGGTTCTTTTTAGAAAGCCCGATAAATACATCCGCATCCTTCATTGCCTCTTGCAAGTCCATTGGCTTGGCATCATGAGCAAATTGCTTTTTATAATCATCGAGGTCCGTGCGGCTCTTTATAATTAGCCCCTTACTATCAAACATATACATGTGCTCAACATTGGCACCTAACGCAAGATATATCTTGCAGCAAGATATGGCTGATGCTCCTGCACCACTGATTACTATCTTTACATCACTGAGCTTCTTACCTACTATATCTACCGCATTAAGCAACGCCGCACCTGATATGATAGCCGTGCCATGCTGGTCATCATGCATGATAGGTATACTCAGTTCTTTCTTTAGCCGCGTCTCTATCTCAAAACATTCCGGCGCCTTTATATCCTCTAAATTTATTCCTCCAAAAGTAGGTTCCAAGGCCTTTACGACGCTCACAAATTCATCGATCCCCCTTACATTTAACTCTATGTCGAAAACATCAATGTCTGCGTATATCTTAAACAGTAATCCCTTACCTTCCATTACCGGCTTTGATGCAAGCGGGCCTATGTCTCCAAGCCCAAGAACAGCAGTCCCATTGCTGATCACAGCTACCAAATTACCTTTTGCTGTATAACGATATACGTCCTCAGGATTGGCATGGATCTCCATACATGGCTCTGCGACGCCGGGTGAATAGGCAAGTGCAAGATCACGTTGCGTCTTTGTTTCTTTGGTAGGAACTACTTCTATTTTCCCCGGTCTCCCCTTCTCATGATATTCTAGCGCGTCCTCCTTCCTTATCAATTGTGCCATTGTTATTCCTTATTTGAGCCCGCTAAGTTACGAATAAGCCAAAGAATAATGCCTATATTTCCTTGAAAACCACCACTATGGCAATTCCGGATACAGCGGGAACCCTGTCATAAATTCGTTTACTTCACCCTTTATTGTCTTTATTAACGTCTCATCATCGGGCGACATAAGTACACGATCTAGCCAATTTACGATTGTAGGCATATCCGCTTCTTTAAGCCCACGCGTAGTCATTGCAGATACCCCTACCCGGATACCTGATGTGATAAATGGTGATTTATCATCAAACGGCACCATGTTCTTATTGATTGTTATATCTGCATGCACTAGTGTATTCTCAGCTTTTTTGCCGCTGATATTCTTATTCCGTAGATCAATAAGCATGAGGTGATTGTCTGTACCGCCTGATACTATGTTGTACTCTTTCTCTGTAAATGCTTTCGCCATGGCTTGTGCATTTGCCACTATTTGCTTCGCATAATCCATAAAATGGTCGTGTAGTATTTCATAAAATGATACTGCTTTTGCAGCAATAACATGCTCCAATGGCCCCCCTTGGGTGCCAGGGAAAACTGCAAGATCCACAAGCTGGCTCATCATCCGCACTTCACCTTTCGGGCCTTTGATACCCATGGGATTTTCAAAATCTTCTTTCATCAGAATTAGCCCCCCACGAGGCCCACGTAGTGTTTTATGCGTAGTAGTGGTTACAAAATGGCAATGAGAAAACGGGCTGCTCAATAACCCTTTGGCAATTAGCCCTGCAGGATGGGCAATATCCGCCAGCACCATTGCACCAACCTTATCTGCTATTGCGCGGATGCGTGGGTAATCCCAATCTCTGCTGTATGCCGAAGCACCACATATAATTAGTTTAGGCTTATTGTCCAGGGCTTTGCGCTCCATATCACCATAATCTACAAGGCCTGTTTCCTTAACTACACCGTAATGCACAGCTTTGTATAGCTTACCGGAATAGCTTACCGGAGAGCCATGTGTGAGGTGCCCGCCCATGCTAAGGTCCAACCCGAGTATTGTATCACCCGGCTGCAATACAGCAAGCATAACAGCAGTATTTGCCTGCGATCCACTATGTGGCTGCACATTCGCAAAACCTACGTTAAACATCTCTTTAGCTCGGTCAATAGCAAGTTGCTCACTAATATCTACGATCTCACAACCACCATAATAACGCCGACCGGGATAACCTTCTGCATATTTATTAGTCATCACGCTTCCCATAGCCTGCATTACCTGCATGCTTGTAAAGTTTTCAGATGCTATCAGTTCCAACCCTCTGCGTTGGCGCTTCAGTTCTTCATTTATCAGATCAAATATTGCAGTATCTCTTTGCATGCCTTTAAATTTTAAAATGTATGTTAATGCCCTTTGTGGTGTTTCAATACTCCCCCCGCAACTTCCTTAATTGTATTAGTAATAATAAAAGCGGCTGGATCTATCGAATGAACAAGGTTTTTTAACCTGCGCACTTCCAGCCGGGTAATTACCGTAAATACAATATCGCAGGGTTCACTATGCTCAAAACTACCTTTCATAAACCCCCTTTCACCTTTGTAAATAGTAATCCCTTTACCCATCCTCATCACTAATTGTTCCTTAATTATCTCACTTTTTCCCGATATAATGGTAATGCCTGTATATTCTTCCAAGCCTTCTATTACATAATCGATCGTTCGTGATGCGGCGTAATAAGTAAGCATAGAATACAAGGCTGTTTCTAATCCAAGTTTTAGAGCTGCTATTAAAAAAATGATAACATTCAGGCCTAGTATAATCTCGCTGATTGTAAAGCTGCTGCGCTTCAATGTATACAATGCCAAAACCTCTATGCCGTCTATAGCACAACCGCCACGCATCGCCAGCCCAATACCTATACCAAGAAAAAAACCGCCAAATAAAGACACCAGTAATTTATCTGAAGTAACAACCGGATAAGGAATAAAGGCAAGGCAGATACCAAGGCCCACAACGCACGCAAAAGTTTTAATTGCAAATTTCCTGTTTACGTGATATGCTCCGGCTATAATGAACGGTATATTCATCAATACGATCAGCCATGCTATGTTTACATGATACAGATCATGAATAAGGAGAGAAACCCCCGTAACACCTCCATCAAGAAAATCGTTGGGAACCAAAAAACTTTTAAGGGCAAATCCGCTAACCAATGTTCCTGTTATAGTATATAAAATATCCTGTACGCTTCCGGGTAAATGGCTAAGCAGTTTCATTTTACACTTTACCTTTGATCTTTGACTTTATCAGTGCCAGGTTCTCGGCCTTTTTGGCCTTCCTTAGTTTTTTTGCAGATTTGGTAAAATAATGATGCTTTTCTAAGAATTTCACTTGCAGTTTATTCCATTCAAGTTCTGTATTGATGATACCATACATACACAATTCATCAAACAGTTTATTTCCAATGGCGAAGAAATCATCTCTGCCAAGGTAATCAAGATCCGCGTCGCAGATTATTTCCTCTAATTTGGTATGGGGTGTCTGAGGTATTTGGGTAGCCATGATCATACCACATATCTGCTCTATTTGCTCCGGTGAATATTCAAACGACGAAAGGTGCTCCCTTGCAATTTCACAACCCACACGTTCATGCTCTTTTTGCTGTATGAGGAAGCCTGAATCATGAAATAATACCGCGGTTAAAAGCAAAGTATGGTCATCCCCATCCACCTTTTCGAGTTTAGCTAACTGCTCTGCTGCTTTATATACATCTTTTATATGACCCAAACTATGATAAGTCAGATTCCCAGGCAATTCCTTTTTCAACTTATCAAGGATAAATCTTTTGACCTTATTAAATTGCATATTAAACTGGTATATTACAATGATAAAAGTAATGATATAAAAATAATTTTACGCTAATTTTATACATAAATAAAAAATAACTGTGTTTAAGGAAGATAGGTGTACTTTAGCATTTGGTTGATCTAGTGATTATAAAACTTATAAATTGAAACAATTATTTACTATAATTATTCTGTTTCATACAGTCTTGCTTTTTGCCCAAAAACAAGATCGGGCAAGAATTGACTCTTTACTCAAAGAACTCAATTCGGATAGCTATCAGAACAAAGAAGATACCAATAATGTAAAACTGCTAAATACGATTGCGTATTCTTACGTAAATATAGACCCGGCTGAGGGTATAAAATATGGACAGCAGGGTCTATCACTTGCTGAAAGACTGACATGGAACAAAGGGATAGCAATAGCGGATGGAGCACTAGGAGTAAATTATTTTTCGCGATCAGATTATCCGAAAGCTTTGGAATATAGTTTGAAATCATTAAAAATAAATGAGGAATTAAATGACAAGAAAGCTATGGCGAGCAATTTTGGAAACATCGCCAATATCTATAATAATCAAAGCAATTATACCATTGCATTGGAATATTATACTAAGGCATTAAAGATGTTTGAAGATTTAAGTGATAAAAAAGGCATAGCAATCTCAATGGGAAACATTGGCAATACTTATGCTAACCTTAATAATAATCCCAAAGCACTGGAATATAGTTTAAAAGCATTAAAAATGTGTGAAGAAACCGGCAATGAACGTGGTATAGCATCTAACCTGGGAAATATCAGTGGCGCCTATACGGGTATGAGTAATTACCCTAAAGCATTGGAGTATGGCTTAAAAGCAGTAAAAATATTTGAAGAGATTGGCGATAAAAATAATTTGATTGCAAACCTTGGAAATGTAGGTGAGTGTTATCTCGATATGGCCAGGGACACAACCGTAAAGCAAACAGATATTGAAAAAACAGAGACGCTGCACAAAGCAATTGATTATTTAAACAGAGCAATCATATTAGCTAAGGAAATAGGAGATTTGGATTATTTACAAACATATTCTCAAAATCTTTCTGATGCACAGGAAATGACAGGTGATTTTAAAGATGCATTGGCAAGCTATAAACAACATGTAATCTATAACGATTCTGTTTTCGGGAGAGAAAATAAAATAAAAATAATAGAGCTCGAAATGAAAAGGGATCAGGATCTTAAAAGTCTTGCCCAGGCAAAGAAACACAACGAACGTATTTTTTTTATTACTGGGATTGGGATGCTTCTGCTTGTTATCGTTTTTGTATTTAAAAATTACACCTCACAGAAAAATTCCAATAAATTATTATCAATAGAAAAGAAAAGGAGCGATGACCTGCTGCTAAATATATTGCCTGTAGAAGTAGCAGATGAGCTCAAAGAGACTGGTACCGCAGCGGCAAAATATTTTGATAATGTAACTGTGATGTTTACCGATTTTGTTGATTTTACAAAAGCCGGCGAAAAAATGACACCACAACAACTTGTAGATGAACTGCACAATTGTTTCAAAACTTTTGATGAGATAATGCGCAAATATGGTATTGAAAAGATAAAGACGGTTGGAGATGCATACCTGGCCGTTTCCGGGCTACCTGTTGCAGATCCGGAACATGCTGTAACTATGGTAAAGGCAGCCATGGAAATCAGTCATTTTATGAGAGAACGGAAAAAGCATTTGGGAGAAAATACTTTTGAAGTGCGGATAGGCATACATAGCGGGAATGTTGTAGCAGGGATAGTAGGAGTTATCAAATTTGCCTATGATATATGGGGCGATACTGTAAATACTACTGCGCGAATGGAAGAACATAGTGAAGCAGGTAAAATCAATATCTCACAAACCACTTACGAACTGGTAAAAGATAAATTCAGGTGCAGCTACAGAGGAGAGGTAACCGCCAAAAATAAAGGAAACCTGAAAATGTACTTTGTGGATTAAAAGTGATCTGCTACTTTCTTTTAAAAAAAACAAAACCATTACTGCTGCCTATCTCTGTCAACTGTGACGATGCAACATATTTTGTACTATCCTGTATTTTACAAATAAAATAAGCCGGCTTATCTATGTTGCCGTATAGCAACCATTTTTCATTTGCTTCCGGCTGTATTTCTTTGCCTTTTTTATCTACCCGTATACTTTGGTAATGAGGATCGGTGGCGGGCTGCCTGTTGGTATAAAATAGTGTTGCATAACTTTTATACCCCAGTGAATGTACATACACATCTTTGCCATCAAAGCTTTTGAAATAATCTATTGCTGCGCGCTGTGAGTAAGCTTCTATCTTGGGTGTGAAATGTAGTACAGTAACCTGTATCACAATTACCTGGACAATGCATAACATGATCATGCCTTTCCTGAAATTTTTATTCATTAGCATAACTGCTATCCAGATACAAACAAGGTATGCTATACCCCATGCGCATTCTGTATAACTCCATGCAACATTTGCACGCAAATTGGCTACCGCAAACGGGTCCTGGATGTATGGAATGAGTTTTTCTTTATTTATACCTACTACCGGCAAAGCAGTGATGAGTATTGCCAGAATTGACCCGATAAAGAGCAATAAACCTTTTAGCCATTTTGCAAGTTTTACCGGCTCGGTGCTTAAGCGATATAGCTGTATTGCAGCAAGGTAAGTAAGCGGGAAATAACACAATGATGAATAATGTACGATCTTGGTTTTGACGATTGAAAACAGGATAAGCACCACCCAGAAAAGTATCCACATCCAGCGGGTTAAATCGTGTTGACGGGGCTCGTTAGTTTCCTTTTTACCGGAAGAGTTGAACAAGAAAACCGATGCGGGGAAACAGCCGATGAGCAGCACTATAAAATGGTAGTAGAACGGGCCTCCATGATCTGCATCTTCGGTACTGAACAGACGCACCTGGTAAATAATAAATTCATGAATGAACCACCTGCCATAAACCACACCATAAATAACAGTTGCTGCGCCGAGCCATAATAACATAGGTAGCAATGCACATACTGCAATGGTAAGTATATGCTTTATTTTAAATCCGCCGAGGCCACGGTTTATTATTGAATAAACTGCAAATGCCAGTAATGCAACCAGTATTGCAACAGGACCTTTTGTTAGTACTGCCAGCCCCAGCAGCAAGCCGGCAAGTAATGCATGCAGCATTTTGCGCTCAGACAAGCGCAGTAAGTGGACCTGAAAAAAGGCAAGGAAAATGAATAGATTAAATGTGGGATCAATAATACCGGATTTAAAATAGAAATGAGGCAACCAGGTAGCGGCATACAGCAATACCCACCATGTGGCCATCTTTTCGTTGACAGTGCGCTTACCAACATAGAATATAGCAATCAATGTAATAACGCCGGTGAGCGCATTGGGAAAGCGTGCAGCATACTCGCCTATTCCAAAGAGCTTCATGGCAATTACCTGGAGCCAGATGAATAACGGGGGCTTTTCCCAGAATGGCATAAAGTCTATCTGTGAACGGAGATAATCTTTGGATACGATCATTTCGCGGGCACATTCAGCAAAGTTGATCTCGTCCCAATCGAACAGGTGCACGTGACCTAGGAAAGGGAAGAATAACAAACACCCGATAAGAATAATGATGATATACCTTAAATTCATGAGTTGTGGGTAATGGCTAAAAGTAGTGTTGAAATAGTGTTGATCATTTTTTTAAAATGTTTCGTTTTTTATTGTGAAATAAAATGTCTCAAAAATGTCCCAAAATATCTCATTATTACCCCGCCTGTGATTATTTTAATAGTATT
>CAIRZD010000380.1 GCA_903882965.1 uncultured Bacteroidota bacterium | reverse complement strand
TTTCTGCGGATGTCCTTGATGAAGTTTTCTGTGGACTGCTTTTTGTTTGATTCCATGTTTACATTTTTTGTTGGTTAACAATGGAAACACTATCTAAAGTTATGCTGTTTTTAGTCCACTTTATGCTGACGATTTACAGTTCAGCTTTGCTGGACGTTAGCTCTACTACACAGGGCGTATTAGTACCGAGAATGACAGCAGCACTGCGCATAGCAATTAGTTCACCTGCCACAGGATTGCTGGTATATCAAACAGATGGTACGGCTGGCTTTTACTTCTATACCGGCAGCGCATGGACTTCGCTTAACTCATACACCAATGTAACCACGCAGGGCAATACCTTTAATGGAGCCAATCAACTGGTGCAGACAAACTCCTCAAGCCTTATACCGACAGCTAATCTGGGTACAGGTACAGCTAACAATACTACATACCTTAGGGGAGATAATACATGGGCTACCGTTACATGGGCTACCGTTCCCCAGCCGCATGTGGCCGTCTTTAGCGTATCAGGGACTTTCACTTTCACCACTTCTGCAAATATTACAAGCAGTACCGTGTTCAAGGTAACTGTTGTGGGAGGGGGAGGAGTCGGGAATTATGCCGGGGATATGGGTAGAGGTGGAGGTGGAGGAGCAGGTGGCTGCACTATTGGCTGGCTTTCTGGATTTACGCCATCTACATCTTTCACAGGAACAGTAGGCAGCGTCGCTTCTAATTCAGCTTCATTCGGAGGAACAAGCTCATTTATGTCGTTGAGCGCAACAGGCGGGAATGCGTTTGGCGGTAACGGCACAGGCGGTGCAATCAATATCTCAGGTGGAAATGGCATACAAGTTACCACTTATAGTTCTATTCCCTTGTATTTGGGCGGTAATAGTATTTTCGGAGGGGGGGGTATGGGTCAGAAGGTATGAACGGCGTTGTGATAATAGAATGGATTGAATGACCAATGTAGAGTCTCAAAAACTATCCTTTTTGTTTGTCAGAGGTGAAAAACCTTGTAACTTTATGTTATGCCCCATAAAGAACAACCACAATTCAGCAGGCGCATTTTTTGGGATGTAAATTTCGATGCACTGGACTATGACGGCAAGGCAGCGTTTATCATAGAGCGCGTTTTTGAGCGCGGGGATGTGCCTGATATACGTACATGTAGAAGATATTATGGTGATGATAAAATAAAACAGGTACTCACTACTGCAAAATGGATTTCTTTACAAACAATATACCTTGCCAGTGCAGTGCTGGATAATGAACTAACAGAATACAGATGCTACAATACAGCACAATCGAACCCGGAACACTGGAGGTATTAAAAAAGCTGTTGGCATTGCCGGAGCTTAATAATTTTTACCTCGCAGGTGGAACAGCACTCTCATTGTATTACGGACATAGGCTATCTGTCGATTTGGATCTTTTTTCTACATTAGATTTCCAGGCAGAGACCTTATTGCCGGTAATCGAAAATAATTTCCCCGATTTCAGCTATAATAACCCGAATGCCATTGGCATTTTCGGATTTATCGGCAATATAAAAGTTGACTTTGTAAGATATTCCAGTCACCCGATGATAGGTGCGCCACACATAGAAGACGGCATAAGATTGAAGAGTGCAGATGATATTATGGCAATGAAAGTTGCTGCAATTTTAAAACGAGCTGTAAAAAAAGATTTTTGGGATATTGCTGAATTGCTGGATCACTATACAATGGATGAACTGGTTAATTGCTACATTAAAAAATATCCAAGTCATCAGTTACTGATCTCTATTCCGCAGGCTTTAACTTATTTTGACGATGCTAATGATAGCGAAGACCCCATAAGCCTTAGAGGGCAGACATGGGAAAGTGTAAAAAAAAGAATAAGCAGGAAAATCAGCAGCTACTTAAAGTAATTGAATGAAGATGCAGGTTCGAATCCTGTCTCCCCGACTGATTAAAAGATGAAACCCTCTATTTTAGAGGGTTTTGTCGTTTTATGTAGCAAATGTGTAGCAAAATCCCGTAGATACATCCTTCGCTATCTTAAGATTTACTGTAAATTTTAAACTCATTACTACCATAGGGTCACCCACACTCTCACCAACCCGAAATATATTTTTTTATTTTTTGCTCCCAAGCCCTTGACACGAGAGCCATTTTTACCTACTATTGAATCAACCCACTAAAAGCACCACTTAGTGGCAAATAAAATAAAGCATACAACTAAAAACAAAGCTATGCGTAAAAACAAAAAAATGGTAAGGCTCTACCTCACAGTGGATAAGGAATTTCACACCCAACTGGTAAAACGAGCTAAAAGCGACTATATGAAGGTCGCCACCTGGACGAAACAATTACTAATGAAGTCGTTGCCAGACTATAATAAACAAGATTGTATAACCTCTAATTCAAATGGAACAACGTAATGAAAACCAAACACAGTTAACGAAAGCTATAGACCTTTCCATCATTCCAGTTAGCTCCAACAAGATACCTGTAGGAAGCTGGAAGCAATATCAAGAAGTGATACCACCTATTGAATATTGGTATAATCATTATTTTACTAACGGGTATATAGGTGTAATAACTGGCAAAGTCAGCGGCAACCTGGAGTGTATCGATATTGACGTTAAGAATGATCCGACCAAACAAATCTTCAATAGCTACAGGCAACTTATCCCAGATGATCTATACAGCAGGTTGATTGTGGTAACAACGCCCAACAATGGCTATCATTTGATTTACCGCTGTCCAGAAGCTATCATCGAGCCTAACCACCAACTGGCGCAGCATGAAGATAAGGCTGTAATCATTGAAACCAGGGGTGAAGCTGGTTATATCTGCACACACACTGCGCACTACAAGGTAGTTCAGGGGAATTATGATCTATTGAGCATGAAGTACGCTATACCTGTCATTACTGCCCAGGAAAGGGAAGTGCTACTTGAAACTGCCAGGTCACTTAACCGCCACGTGCCAAAGCCAGGACAGTTCTTTTATAAAGAGACTGCTATCAATAACTTTAATGCGGATTTTGACATTGTACCCGTCATTCACAAACATGGATGGACTACGGTTAGCGAAGATGTAAATAAGGTTTTACTACTAAGACCTGGGTCAAGTGCACACCACTCCGCAGCATACCTAAAGGAAGAGAAATTATTCTTTTGCTTTAGTAGCTCAACCGAGTTCGACCCTAAGAAGCCATACAACCATTTTCAAGTATTACAATTACTTGATGGTAAGGGAGACTATAAAACCACCTTACGATTGCTATCTGATTATGGCTATACGTCAACAGGAAAAGCAGACAAGAAGGATGTAACCGAGGATGAGCTTGCCGAGTTTCTTAACCTGCAAAACGTGCGCTATAATACCTTCATACAAGAGGTAACACTTAATGGACGATTGATTCAGGAGATGGACAACAATACATTGTTCATCCAGGCTAAAAAGCATTTTCAGGTAAATATCCCCAGGGCAAAATATGAGGATACCTTAAAGAGCCATCTTATACAGACGGTAAACCCGATAGACGACTTCATAGAGAAATATAAAGAACGTAAGCCCAATGGTACATTTGAGCAATGGCTTGATTGCCTGGTGCTTGCCAACACTACAATAAATAAAGAGACGGTATTGTACTTCCTGAAAAAATGGTATGTCGGCATGGTGGCGCAGGCACTTGATGGTGAATATCCAAATGAATTTTTTCTCGCACTGCTATCAACTCAACAAGGAATAGGTAAAACAACTTTTTTTCGTAAGTACACGTTGCCAGCGGAACTTCAAGAGTATAGAAAAGAAGTACCTATAAGTGATGATGAGGATTTTAAGGTAATGATGTCCCAAAACTTATTGATTGTGGATGATGAAATGGACGGGAGAACGCTTAGCGAGGATAAGACATTCAAAGCGATACTATCCCGAATGGAATTACCCCTTAGACGTAAATACGATAGAAGGGTTACCAACCTATCAAGAAAGTGTTCGTTCGCTGGTTGCGGTAATCAGGTAAATGTAGTACGTGAAAGGCAGAACAGGCGAATAATCCCAATTGAGTTGGAAAGTATCGACCGAAAGAAAATAGCGGAAATAAACTTGATAGACCTTTTCATGGAGGCATACCATCTCTTTATCTCTGGTTTCAGGTACTCTTATGATGGTTCGGATGCTGAAAGGATAAACGAGCTGGCTGGCGACTATTTGCAAAAAACTGATCTTGATGAGATCATTGATGAGTGTATAACAAACCCCTCTGCCGAGAAGGATGAATTGCAGGTTACACCGAC
>CAIRZD010000379.1 GCA_903882965.1 uncultured Bacteroidota bacterium | reverse complement strand
CCAGCGTAGAGCCTCTTTATTCCTGCGGAGCATTTGGAATAAAGTCGCCTTTCTTTGTTTCTTTCTTTGGCGAAGCAAAGAAAGAAAAGAGAAGAAGGTCTAAGTAAAATGAGTAATAACTCAATTAGAATGGTGATACAGATCGTAGCTTTTTTTACTATAGATAAAATTACCTTTACTGTATGAAAAGGATATTATTCATACTACTTTTCCTACCTGTATTCACTAAGGGGCAGAAAACGCCTGCTGAAAAAAAGCAATTAACTTTTACTAGTTTAGTTAAGAATATTGAGACTATTAATTTGCCGTTCTCACACAAATGTGGGGAAGACTTTAAGACGATTGATAAAATAGACACCGAACTTTATAAATATTTCCCACCATTGTATCCAGATCATCCCGAATATGGTTGGCATATTATTGGAAAAGTGTCTGAAAACAATAAATATGTAGCTCTTTTATCTGTAAATACCTATTCAGACTATGCAATACCGTATTTAATAACTTTTACAAAACAAGGAACAACAATAACAAAATTTGAGGTGTATAAAATTGGTTGCTCTGACGATGAGTTTTATCATGGAGAGGTAACATTTACTATTAATAAGAACCTAACTATTAACATCAGTGATTCGTCTGCAACATATAAAAGAGATATTGCAGGTAAGATCATTAAAGAATCAATAAATTCAAAATCGAGTAAATACTTATTTAAAGTGACGGATGATGGGATAATCGTATCTGTAACACCGAATTAAAATTCAAACTAATTCACTACCTATCTATCCATGCAGTATCCGGATTTTGGTGGGTTGATATTACACCTTGTATAATTATTGAGTTGCCATCAATATTGTAATGGGCTGCATAAGGAAACTTATCCAGCATCGCAAAGCGTATATCATCGTAACGAATAGCCCTGCAAAAAGGATTGTGTCTGATGGAAGATACCTGCTTTTTCAGATCTGTATAAAAACGCGATCCTAATCCCTTTTGCTGGCTGTTATAATAGTAAATAGTTTTTTGGATTTCTTCTACGGCCCGCGCAGTAAGAACCAGCCTGTATTTCAGCATTAATCCGTCTTTATCATTTTTTGGGCATCATCCCAATCTATAAGCTCATCCGGATGTTGCTTATAATATTCTTTACGGCTTCTTATTTCATCCATCTGCCACTGGGGTACCTGGAAAGCAGTATCAGGCAATAACTCAACAGCATCAAGTTTTTGAAGATCTTCAATTATCGCCGATGCATATTCCTTTTTTACAAGAATGTGATAAGTGTTTTGCACTATTATTATTTTAACTTAAAGGTACGGATTTTTCATCATTCATATAAAAAATGGAAATACCCCCCTTCCATCCCCAAAAACTCCCACCTATCAAGTATCTTACTACTCAGTTAGAAAGTACTGCAAATCGCAGCCATTTTTATTACCTTAGTATAACAAGATTAATAAAATGGCAAGCAAAAAAGTATATAAATTCCTAATGGCATTTATCTTAACCTATATTTTACTTGCAATTATTACTGTTTCATGTGCGCTTATAGGGCCAAAATTACAATCGGGGGGATTTGTTTATGATCTTGTAAATTATATAGGGTATTGCGCAGGCGGTTTTGGCGGATATTTTATATATCATCGAGAGGAAAATGGAATAAATGAAAATATGTTACAGTTTCTTTTATTTTTAGGTTGGGCAATACATTCACTTGTCATAATCATGATAGTTAAAGGGGTAATTAAATTCATGAAATCGTAACCCTGCTTGTAACTAGGCATAGTTGGCATTCTCGGTGCGGAGATAATAATATCAATGATTTAGCCATAACATCATAGTAACCTTCAACCACCCCCCACCAAAATACTCCCCTTCCCTCCCCCAAAAAACTCCCGCCTATTAAGTATCTTGCACCTCAATTACACATCAACACAATATACTTATTAATATACTTTTTAGTTTTTGAATTTGAACCATGGATTTTAAGCGTTATTTGATCACTGCTGCCCTGCCATATGCCAATGGTCCAGTGCATATCGGCCACCTCGCCGGTTGCTACCTCCCTGCCGATATTTATTCACGCTACCTCAGGGCGCAGAAAAGAGATGTAAAGTTTGTTTGCGGCACTGATGAGCACGGTGTGCCTATCACCATCCGCGCCATGAAAGAGGGCATTACCCCGCAGGATGTCGTAGATAAGTACCACACCATCATCAAAGACAGCTTTGCCGATATGGGCATATCTTTCGATATCTTTTCCCGCACTTCTAATAAGGTACATCACGATACTTCACAGGCATTTTTTACCAAGCTATATAATGATGGTGTCTTTGAAGAGCGCGAAAGTGAGCAATATTACGACGAGGCAAAAGGCATCTTTCTTGCAGACAGGTATATCGTAGGCACCTGCCCCGTTTGCGGCAATGAAAATGCCTATGGCGATCAATGCGAGAAATGCGGCAGCACACTATCGCCCGAGCAACTCATCAATCCACGCAGCGCCCTCAGCAGCGCTATACCCGTAAAGCGCACCACAAAACACTGGTACTTCCCGCTCGATAAATATGAGCAATGGCTCAAAGAATGGATAGTAGACGGCAAAAAAGACTCCTGGAAACCCAATGTATATGGCCAGTGCAAAAGCTGGATAGACAGCGGCCTCCAGCCCCGCGCCATGACCCGCGACAGCACTTGGGGCGTACCCGTGCCGCTACCCAATGCCGAAGGCAAGGTGCTCTATGTTTGGTTCGATGCCCCTATAGGTTATATCAGCGCCACCAAAGAGCTCACCAACCAATGGTCTGATTACTGGTGCAAAGAAGATACCAAGCTCATACACTTCATTGGCAAGGATAATATAGTGTTCCACTGTATCATTTTCCCAGCTATGCTCAAGGCGCATGGTGGCTTTGTATTGCCTGAGAATGTGCCGGCAAATGAATTCCTCAATATCGAAGGCGAAAAAGTATCTACCTCCCGCAATTGGGCCGTGTGGGTCAATGAATATGTGCAGGACTTCCCCGGCCAGCAGGATCTGCTGCGCTACGTGCTCTGCGCCAATGCCCCCGAAACCAAAGACAACGACTTCACCTGGAAAGATTTCCAGGACCGTGTCAATAACGAACTGGTAAATATCTTCGGCAACTTTGTCAACCGCGCCTTTGTGCTCATGCACAAACTATGCAATGGCCGCGTGCCAAAATTGCATATAGACGCAATGGATGATGCCGATCGTATATTGATACAGGATATCGAAAATGCTAAGTTCAAAGTGCAGACCTGCCTGGAGCATTATAAGTTCCGCGATGGTCTGTATGAGGTCATAGACCTTGCCCGCAAAGGCAATAAATACATGCAGGATAAACAACCCTGGATCACCGCAAAAACACTGGAAGAAAACCCCGGCAACCAGGCCCTTATTGATAATTGCCTGCACCTGTGCCTGCAGCTCACCGCCAACCTCACCATACTCGTAAATCCGTTCCTGCCATTTACCGCAAAGAAAATGTGCGGCATGATGAAGGTAGTAGACCGTATGCTCGAATGGGAAAATGCCGGCCGTATAGACCTCCTCAAAACCAACTACCCGCTGTTGCCACCCGAATTGCTCTTCCGCAAAATTGAAGATACCGAGGTAGCCGCACAGGTAGAAAAACTAAGAAGTAATTTAACCAAAGCCACTACTGCAAAAATGGAAGACCAGAAAGCACCGGCAACACCGGAAGCCATACCCGAACCACCGGCCCAAAAAGCAGAGATCACCTATGATGATTTCGCCAAGATGGACCTCCGCGTAGGCACCATCCTTAAAGCCGAAAAAGTGGAAAAGGCCGATAAGCTCCTGAAACTGCTGCTCGATATGGGCACAGAGACAAGAACCGTAGTTTCCGGTATAGCCATGCATTTTAAACCTGAGGATATAGTTGGCAAGCAGGTTACGGTAGTTGCAAACCTTGCACCACGAAAAATGAGGGGCATAGAAAGCCAGGGTATGATATTAATGTCCCAAAATGCCGATGGCCGCCTTATCTTCGTGTCGCCGCTGGAAATTGCAGACAACGGAAGTGAAGTGAAGTAAAAGGTTTTCTTTGAGATCGAAGTCGAAGAATAGAAAGCCCTGAAAGGGCATAATATAACAGCCGGGGGTGAAGCCCTCGGTATAATAAACGATAAAAAAAGCCCTGAAAGGGCGTGATTTTTTGGTATTTTGCAACATCCTTAGAGATTGCCCCTTTAGGGGGCGGGGGTTAATACATTTTCATATGAAGTCTAAAAAAGTCTGGTGGATCATTATAGGTTGTCTTGTTTTAATTGTCGTTTTAGTGATCATCGCTAAAAACAAAGACAAAGACGATGTTAAAGTAGCTACCGAAAAAGCCGGTTTGCATACCATCACCGAAACCGTTACGGCCAGTGGTAAAATATACCCCGAAACCGAAGTAAAGATCGCCCCCGAAGTTAGCGGTGAGATAACCCTGCTCAATATTCAGGAAGGCGACAGCGTAAAAAAAGGAGATGTACTTGTAAAGATAAATCCCAACATCTATAATTCAATGGTAAACCAGGCACAGGCAAGTGTAGAACAAACACGCGCCACCGCCAACAATACCCGTGAAATGATGGCACAGGCCGAATCACAATACGATCTTGCACTCGCTACCTACAACCGTAATAAAAAACTCTACGACCAGAAGGTGATATCTGCCCTCGAATTCGAGCAGGGCGAAGCCTCTTTCAAATCAGCCAAGGCCACACTCGATGCCGCAAAGGCGTCCACATCAGGTGGCAAGTTTAGTATTGTAGGTGCACAGGCAGGCCTCACACAGGCCCAGGAAAACCTCCTCAAGACCACCATCATTGCCCCTACCAGCGGCATCATCTCCCAGCTCAATGTGAAGAAGGGCGAGCGTGTAGTGGGTACTGCACAAATGGCCGGTACAGAAATGCTCACCATCGCCGATATGAGCCGCATAGAAGTGCGCGTAGATGTGAGCGAAACAGATATTTCTAAAGTAAAGATCGGCGACACTACGATCATAGAAGCTGATGCTTACCGCAACCGCAAGTTCAAAGGTGTGGTATCAAAAGTGGCCGTGAGCAGCGCTGCCAGCTCATCATCCGCAGCAGCAGCAACCTCTACCAGCACCGACCAGGTAACAAACTATACCGTGCACATTTTAATTTTACCATCCAGCTACGAAGATCTTACCGCTAAGTTGACTAAAGGTAAATTCCCGTTCAAGCCCGGCATGTCGGCATCTGTTGAGATACAGACCAACCGGCAGGATAATATCCTTTCCGTACCCGTCAACGCTGTCACCACCCGCGATTGGCCCGATAGCGTAAAGAACAAAACCACTTCTTCTTCGCTCAATGATAATATACGCCAGGTAGTATTTGTATACGACAGCAAAACGATGATGGTGAATATCCGCGATGTAAAAACAGGCCTACAGGATAATAAATACCTGCAGGTAACAGATGGCCTCAAAGAAAATGAAGAGGTAGTAACAGCGCCCTATGGCGCCATAGCCCGCACACTTAACGACAAGACAAAAGTAAAGGTTGTGGATAAGGATAAACTATTTGAGGCGAAAGCCAAAGACTAGTATTTTTTTATAAAACAGATCCGCTTTGAACGAAAAATCTTTAGGACAAATAGGTATAATAGGTAATGGCAGCTGGGGCACCGCACTGGCTAAGATACTCACTGACAACGGCAAAAGCATTCATTGGTGGGTGCGCAACGTGGAGGCGATCAACCATTTAAAAAGCAGGCAGCACAATCCACATTATCTTACTTCTGTAAAGTTTAGCCCCGATACTATAATGCCCACCAACGACCTCGGTGGCATGCTCGAAAAGTGCGACACTGTTATTGTGGCCGTGCCATCGGCATATGCACAAAAGGTTATAGAGCAGGTAGATAAAAGTGTGTGGGTGCAGAAAAATATTATCTCTGCCATAAAAGGGATTCTCCCTGATTCCAACCTGCTGCTCAATGATTACCTCGCCACTAATTACAACTATCCGCTGGAGCGGTATGTAGCCCTCACCGGCCCCTGCCATGCCGAAGAAGTAGCCGAGGAGCGCCTCTCCTATCTTACATTTTCAGGCCTGTGCGATAACCTTACCAATTGCGCAAGCCTTGCGTTCAACAATGCCTATATCAATACCACCTGCAACCATGATATATGGGGCGCACAATTTGCGGCCGTATTAAAAAATATTTACGCCATCGGTGCCGGCATAGCCCGTGCACTTGGTTATGGCGATAATTTCCTCAGTGTATACATTACCAATTGCTACCGCGAGATGTATCATTTTCTCAATGATCATTTCGAAAAAGTACACCCTTCTAATGAGCACCCTGATTTCCATACCTCTGCATATCTCGGCGATCTGCTCGTTACCTGCTACTCCCTGCACAGCCGCAACCGCACCTTCGGTACAATGATAGGCAAGGGCTATTCAGTAAAAGCCGCCGTGCTCGAAATGAATATGGTAGCAGAAGGTTACTACGCCGCAAGAGGCATGCAGTCCATCTCCCGCGAGTTTTCCATCCCCATCCCCATAGCCACCATAGTTTATAAAATGCTATGGGAAAACCTCAACCCCGCTGAAGGATTTTTGACGCTGGAAAAAATGCTATCTTAATATTTTTTTGCTATAATTATAAAAGCATTTATTGATAAGTATATCGTAAGAACATGGACAAAATTCACCAACTAAAAAAATTCTAATTAAATAGGTCTGGTGTATCCCCAAATCGCTGGTTAATAAAATATTGGGCTTTGCCGTTATTACGTTTAAGCATGCCTGCTGCTTCGAGATTGTTAATAATTTTGCGAACCTTCCTTTTATATGCCTCATAACCTTCTAGCTTATCTGCATTCCCACGCATGATCCAAAGCTTTCCTCCAACTTCATTTGCGCTCGGATATTTTTCCTCAGCAAAAGTATTACGTTCATAAATAAATCGAAGAATACTTTTATGTTCGCCTTGCAATTCAGTATATCGCTCTCCGAATATTTTCTTTAGCTCAGCTTTAAAATCCTTTTGAAATAATTGCCGGTCTATAATAAAAACAGGATATAGCTCATCGCTTTTCTCGTGACGAAAAATTAGCCCAACATCTTCTAAAGTCTGTAAAGCCCGTAAATGATTATTTGCTTTCGTAAGAAGGATAGTATACCTATCTTCTCTATTTCTTAGCTCAGATTTATAGAGAAACGACAAAATTCGCTTTTGCTCGATTGAAATCTCATCGCCATCTAACTTGTGTCGGATATAACCACTGTAAGACTCAAATAAGGCTTCCATATTTTCATCTAAAACTTTACCCTTAGGTATTGTAAGGGTAATATCCTCGACACCGAATAGAAAATAGGGCACATCAATCTTGTCATCAAGGCAGTCATTTGTCAAAGTAGCCATTCCATATCCCTTCCCTTCCCATTTATTGTAAACACTCAGTATTTTAGCCAATTTTGGATTGTTAGCCTTTGAACTCCCGGCTATTATCCGCCTCACTGGGATTTCATGTTGAGGGTGTTGAATAATCAGTTGTTGTTTAAATTTTCCGGGATTACGGATCTGGATGTGAACATTAGGCACAATACTAATACTCACGAACTGGTTAATAGAATAATCACGATGTGCCAATGAATTATTAACACATTCGCGAATAAGACGTTCCGGATATTCATATGTACGGGTGCCACCTTGTTCTATCGAAACACCAGTTTGAATATTACGTGTCACAAATGCAACACTTTGCTCCATTAGATGCAGCACAGTGCCATTAATAATCTTCTTATCCTGAGCAATGTTCTGGCCTGCAGCTTCAACAAAAGCATCCACTTGACACCGGAAATGAAGTTTATCCCCTGGCGTTTTACCACACACAAGCAAGCCTAAAAAAGTTGGTTTGCCATCGCGTATCCAGCTTTGTCGGTTTAAGAATGATGCGGCGTCATCAAGTGAAGCCTTAATACTTTCCACCTTTGTCTCACTATTCAATAATTGTATGTAGTCATTTAGTTTATCTACATTCAAATCATCAATAGTGGAATCCTTTACAACCTGAAGCTCCCTAGCATCAATCATTTCATTTTTATATTCCTTTTGGCTATCAAGTTTCTGTTTTGATATTTTATGGTCACCTGTTATGATTCTTTCATAAGCAATTCCCTTATAAAAAGCATATTTTGTATCATCGGCAAGAGAGTCTACATAAATAACAAGCAATTGTTTTTCAAAAAATGATTTGATTTCATAATTAATAAGTTCATTAACTGGTTTGGGAACATTATTTTCGTCTGTAAATCCATCCTTTATCGCTTTTGTCTTCTCCTCATTAGCATAGTTGAAACCCGTGACCGAATAATTTCTGGTCTTTGTATCTTCTTTAATCCCGATAATAATTATTCCACCTTCCGTATTAAGAAAAGCGTTGGTTGTTTTATAAACTTCAGTCCAATCAGAAGCTTCATGACTGTTATCCTTCAACTCTATTTTATCATTTTCAACATGCGCATAATTTCCACTTTGAATAATCGCTTCCAGTTTTCGCAGAAATTCATCGATAATTTTCATAAGAAACAAAGTT
>CAIRZD010000378.1 GCA_903882965.1 uncultured Bacteroidota bacterium | reverse complement strand
GATTTTGATATTTACGAGGCTGATTATAACCAAATAGACTTGCAGATATTTGACCCGTCGTCTGAACTATACAGTTTCAATCCGGATTTTATTTTTATAAACAGGTGTACTGAAAAGCTGCTTAAGGAATTTTATAAAAAGAACAAACACGAACAGGGTAGTTTTTCAGATCACATTTTACAAGGCACTCAGAAATATTATGATGTAATTGCCCGTAAGATAAAGGCGAAGGTGATCATTAATACTTACCCGGAAATTAATGATAGCGTGTTTGGGAATTTTGCTGCTAAGACAGCCTCTTCATTTATATACCAGTTAAGGAAAACAAATCTTGCACTGATGGATCTGAGCCAGCAGGCCAAAGATTTGTTTGTATGCGACCTTGCCAGCCTTCAGTCTGAACTTGGGTATCGTTTTGTATTTGATTCGAAAATGTATGTGAATGCGGATATGGTGTACAGTCTTGAGTTTTTGCCTTATATAGCCAGCAATATTACAGCGATCATACAAAGCATTACCGGTACGTTCAAAAAGTGCCTGATACTGGATCTTGATAATACTACATGGGGCGGTATAATAGGAGATGATGGCATAGAGGGCATACAGATCGGTTATTTTGGTTTGGGGAAAATATTTACCGAGTTGCAGCTTTGGGCAAAACAATTAAAACAAAGAGGGATCATTATAGCTGTATGCAGTAAAAATACAGAGGAGATAGCTAAAGAACCCTTTCTTAGCCATCCGGATATGGTATTGAGAATGGATGATATAGCTGTATTTGTGGCTAACTGGGAAACCAAAGTGGATAATATCAGGTATATACAATCTATACTAAATATAGGGTTTGACTCTATGGTATTTGTAGATGATAATCCGTTTGAGCGGGAAATGGTAAAATCGGGGATACCGGATATTACTGTACCTGAGTTACCTGAAGACCCGGCAGAATATCTTTTATTTCTGCGTAGTCTGAACTTGTTTGAAACCGCATCTTTTACAGAAGAGGACGAAATACGAACAAAACAATACCAGGAAGAAGCGCAAAGGAATATACTATTGCAGAGTTTTGACAGTGAAGATGATTTTCTGAAAAATCTGGATATGCTTTCTGAGGTCAAGAGCTTTGATACATTTACAATACCGCGTGTAGCGCAGCTTACACAAAGGTCAAACCAGTTTAATCTAAGAACTATAAGGTATACTGAAGAAGATATTAAGCACCTTTGTACAGATCCGGAATACTATACCATGTCATTATCGCTTGCGGACCGTTTTGGAGATCATGGCCTGATAGGCATTATCATCTTAAAAAAAGAAAGTGACACAAACCTGTTTATAGATTCGTGGATCATGAGTTGCAGGGTGCTGAAGCGCGGCATGGAAAATTTCACCTTGAACATGATCATAGAGCTAGCGGCTGCAAATAATTTTAAGCAGGTAACAGGTGAGTATATACCCACCAAAAAGAATGGTATAGTTAAAGATCATTATCATGATCTTGGTTTTGAAGAGGCAGGTAATAAATGGGTGGTTGATGTAGCGGACTATAAAAAAAGAGATACTTTTATAACTAAGTCAAAAAGCTAAAAACCCAAAGTGTGAGAACTGCTTACGAAGCGTTTAAATTGATAAGTAGCGGTGATTTATGAAGGAAGAAAAAAGAAAAATATGCCTGAATTTGTATCAAAATATTTTAAGAAAGCATTTTTCATTAGGGAGTTTGAGAATTTTTTGATCGAACTTTTTAAGAAGGGTGAGCTCAATGGCACCGTGCATACGTGTGTAGGCCAGGAGCTTACGCCAGTAGTACTCGCAGCTTTTTTAAAATCAGGTGACAGGCTATTCAGCAATCACCGCGGGCATGGGCACTTTCTTGCATTTGATGGTGATACCAAGGCGCTGCTTGCCGAAATGCTGGGATTAGAGACCGGTGTGTCTAGAGGCATTGGTGGCAGCCAGCACCTGATGAATGATGGCTTTATAAGCAACGGCATACAGGGTGGAATGACACCAATTGCAGCAGGCTATGCTTATGCCAATAAAATGAAGGGCAATGATAATGTTTCGGTGGTATTTATTGGTGATGGTACTTTAGGTTCAGGTGTATTGTATGAATCAATGAACCTGGCGGTACATTTTGAATCTCCGATTGTATATGTGCTTGAAAATAATCAATACGCGCAATCTACTCATAATAAGCAAACACTGCATGGCGATATTTCGAAACGAGTAGCGGGGTTTGGGCTTGATTATGCAAAGACCAATATATGGGATGTTGCGAACCTGGAAAGCACACTCGGCGCAGCAGTATCTGCGGCAAGGAAAAGTAAGCCTGTTTTTGTGGAGGTAGATTGTTACCGGCTCAACTCTCACTCTAAAGGTGACGACAATAGGGTAACCGATGAAATAAATACTTATGCAGCAAAAGACCTTCTAAATAAATTTATTAAGGAGGATCCTGAGACGGCAGACCGGTTCATTAAAGAAGCAAAAGAAGAAATAGCACGGTTATACAATGACTGTAAAAACGACAGGCCGCTTACTGAAATGAAAAAGCATGCCTATATGCTTCGTAATGATTATGAAGTGCAGGCATACCAACCAAATGTGGAAGATGCAGCATGCCGAATAAACAAACTTATCTACCAAGGCCTGCGCGATATTCTTGAGAAGGAAAAGTACTCATTGCTTATAGGAGAAGATATTCAGGATACTACAGAGCATACTGATAAAAATTATGGTGGTGCATTTAAAGTAACCCAGGATCTGAGTACTCTGTTTCCTGCTAAAGTATTTAATACACCCATCAGTGAAGCTGGCATTATTGGCTTCGGGATAGGTGCTGCATTGAATGGCTGCCATGCTATGGTAGAGATAATGTTTGGTGATTTTCTAACACTTGGGTTTGACCAGGTATTGCAGCAGGCATCCAAGATACCTGAAATGTATGGCCGCGATGTTTCATTGCCATACATCCTTCGTACGCCTATGGGAGGGCGCCGCGGATATGGACCTACGCACTCTCAGAATATTGAAAAGCATTTTTTGTTTTTGCCAAATATTGAAGTCCTTGCGCTGAATAGTGTCGTTAATCCCCGGGAGATCTATAATGCTATCAATGCGAATAATAAAACAACAACAATAGTTATCGAAGACAAAATCGGATACACAAAATTCCTCGACAGCTATAAATTCAAAGGTTACAAAAAAGAGATCACGAATGAGATATTTCCAACGCTCATTATAGCGCCTGTAAACATAAAACCAAACTGCACCATCTTTGTATATGGTGGTATGCTCGATGAAACACTTGAGATACTGGAACAACTGCTGAATGAAGATGTATTTCCCCGTATAATATGCCCCACAAGGATATGCCCTTTGAATATTGCACCGCTTATTGATTCATTGAAAACTGCAGAGCAATTAATATTCATAGAAGAAGGCTCTAAGTATGGTGCACTGAGTGCTGAAATAACTGCTTATCTTAAAGAGCAAAACATTTCTTTTACACTGAAACAACGGATATCGAATGAGAGTATAATACCATGTTCGAAAACTGCTGAGATAAATGTTATTCCGAATGCAGCATTAATTTTAAAGACTATAATTGCTGAATAGATACAGCTTATGAAAAGATATAAAATTGAGCAAATAAATGTAAGTGATAGTGATTACAAGCTTACAGGGATTTATAAGACAACAGGTGATGAGATAAAGAGTGGGGATATTATTTTCACTTACGAATCATCTAAAGCCGATTTTGATGCCTATGCAGAAGAGAGCGGGTATATTTATTATCATCCAAATGTAAGTTTAGGGAATGTGCTGAAGGTAGGAGAAGTGGTAGCAATAATAAGTGATACAGTGTTAGACAGCGTGGCTAAAGAAGCATTATTTGCTGGCAATAACAATGCCACTGCAATACCAATAGAAGAAAAGATAATTACAAAAAAGGCGAAGTTACTTATAGCAGCTAATGGTGTGGATGTAAATCTTATTACCGGGCATTCTATTATCAGTGAAGAGGTTGTGGAAGAATATTTAAAGAGTACAAATAAAGCTGCAAATTACCAGAACATAGAATTCTATTACACCAATGCGCACCAGACTCACTTTAAGCATGGCCTGAAACGCCTTGCAATAATAGGTGCAGGAAAGGCCGCGTTGCAGATATATGACACTGTACTTGCCGAGAAAAAACACAGCCCGGCGTTTTGTTATGATAATAATAAAAAACTTATTGGACAGTCGCTGATGGGTATACCTATAAGAGGCGAGATAGATTATTCCCAAATAAAAAAAGATTTTGAAGCCGGATTGTTTGATGAGATCATTGTTTCTTTCTCGGGTGATATTGATGCCAGGAAAAAAGTATTTCAGGATGTTTTAGCGTTAAATATCCCGATAGCTAATGTGGTACATCCTACTTGTCTTATCAGCAATTTTGTGAACATGGGTGTAGGTAATATCCTTTTTGCAAATGTCAGGATCGGGCCTTTTGTAGAGATCGGCAATAATAATGTTATCTCATCGTTGTGCAGTTTTGAGCATCATAATTTTTTGGGCTCGCATAATACATTTGGGCCATCGGTTATATTTTCCGGTAGCTGCACTATATCAGATAGTAATAAGTTTGGGACAGGAATATATATTGAACCCAAGATCAGTATAGGGCATGATTGTATTATTTCATCGGGTGTAGTTATCCGGCAAAATATTCCATCAAACTCAGTTGTGAGGAATCTGAGCAAGGTTGAAATAAAGCCATTGGATAAAAAACAAGATTAAGGCGCAATAAATTAAAAATTATAACAATAAGTAATTGAAATTTTAGTGAAAATAATTCGAAAGATTATGTATCTTTGCGTTCCCGTTAAAAAAGTCAAAAGGTATAACTTTTTGACTTTTTGATTTATACGGGCATAGTTCAATGGTAGAATAGAGGTCTCCAAAACCTTTGATCGTGGTTCGAATCCGCGTGCCCGTGCAGTGTAATGATATTTGTTAAATGGTTAAAAGGTAAGTCGTGTATTTATCTTTTAGCTCAAAAAAAGTAAGGTTATGAGCAAAGTAGGAAGTTATATTCAGGAAGCTTACGACGAGCTTTTGCATAAAGTAAGCTGGCCAACCTGGGAAGAATTGCAGCAGACAACCATTATTGTGCTTATAGCACTGGGTCTTGTTACGGCAGTAGTATTCGGTATGGACCTTGTTTCTAAAAACGTTCTGGAATTTGTCTATAAAATTTTAGGTAAATAAAGATGGAAACGATGAGCGAAACAGTAATAATCCCTGAAACCAAGCCAAGCCCTGAAACCAAGTGGTACGTGATACGTGTGATTAGCGGCAAGGAGAAAAAGGTAAAAGAATACCTTGATAAAGAGGTAAAAATTAATAATTGGACCAATTCTGTGGTGCAGATACTTTGCCCTATAGAAAAGATTTTTAAAGTACTGAACGGCAAAAAAGTTTTGCGCGAAAAGACATTGTTTCCCGGGTATATATTGCTGGAAGCCAATGATGGCAAGCTTACGGATGATATTATCCATGCTGTAAAGAATGTAACCGGAGTAATACACTTTCTTGGTAAGGAGCATCCTACCGCACTGCGCAAATCTGAGGTGAACAAGATGTTTGGTAAGATGGATGAAGTGAGCGAGCAAGGTATCAGCTACGCAGAGCCATACATTATAGGCGAAACTGTGAAGATAGTAGACGGACCATTCAATGACTTTAATGGTACTGTAGAAGAGATAAACCAGGAAAAGAAGAAGCTGAAGGTAGTAGTAAAGATATTTGGACGTGCTACACCTGTAGAACTGAACTACATGCAGGTAGAGAAGATAGCTTAAATACTCTAAATCAAATTATACAAACCGCGCTCAGTAACGAGCGCGGTTTTTTTATGATCTTTTATGAGGTTAGTGAAATATCCCGCCCTTTGGTAAGAAGATGGGTTGCTGATGCAGCCTACCTTATATATATATAAGGTATTTTAATTTCAAGCCAGGCATAATTGGCACTAATGTTGTGCTTACAATATATACATCAGGTAATAAGGCGAATGAAATGTAGAGCTGCGCGAAAGTGGAAATAGTATTTGTACACATCGCACGTCTTTGGTACTAGTAGCTAGAAAAATGCTGATTGTCACATTTTTTATTCAATGCATCAAAAAATTAATTTTTTTTTGTAACTTCACAATAACATTTTTTTTGACAATTATTGTTAATTATCATTATTAATTGCGAATAATCCTATTTATTGTTTGCTTTCGAGTATTTTTACAAAAAAATATTATGAAACACATGATGAGTGTATGCAGTAATGCAATTATATGATTAATAAGGAGTTAACTGAGTGTGGGAAATTATATTTTTTTTGTTATTGACATTTACTTAACATTGTATATAAGGTTGCCTAATTCATAAAAGACTAGATTTGTATTCAAGATTTGGATGTAGAGATATATTTATATTGAATGAGTTTTAATTAGTGTAATTAAAAATTTTATAATAGACTTACAATCAATTGTTTAAATAAAATTTGAGCGATAGAGGATACTAATCCGCTATCGGTAATTTTATTTAGATAAGTGTATAAACTATTGCCAGTGTGGTGTTCTTGAAATAGAACAAATTTTAAGTAACTATCGTAAGTAAGAAACTTTTATTAAGTAGAAAATATTTAAAAATTTAAAACTGTGGCGTGTGAATAATTTTACAAAATTTATTTACTGTAAAAAGACAACTTCTGCAAAAGAGAAGGTGGGTGTGGATGGAGTTTTTGGTACACGCATTAGCAAGTGGCTGAGGTATGTAGTATTGTTGTGCGTTACTTTATTATCAGTTAAAGATGCGAATGCATCTTTAACTGTAACCTTAGCAACTAGCGCTAGTGTTGGAGCAGCTGTTGTTTGCCCATCTGGAACAGCAAATATTTACGAATTTGATCTTACTCGTACAGCTGGTGGTAGTACAGATAATATTACCACGGTAACTTTTGCTAATACAGGCACTGCCACTTTTGCAAGTGGGGATATTGCAAGCTATTCAATATATACAGGTACTATTTCAGGCCCGACTTCTTCGGCGCTGGCTACAATCTCGAGTGGTGCTACGTCTTTCACTGGTCTTAGTATTACAGTTAATACTGCTGCCAGCCCGGTTTATATATGGATCACTGCAACATTTACTTCAGGTGCTAAAGCAAGCCATACTGTATCTATTACTGCATTTACTACAACTGCAGGTACTAATATTACATGGAATACTACCCCTACATTGAATGCAGGAACAATAAATGGTGGGGGACCTTTAACTGTCGGATATGCAGTAACCCCTACAAATGCCAACCCGCCGGTAGCCTCTAATACGGTCTGTGCGACCGCAACGAGCGCGCAGGTATATTCACTTACATTAACTCCTGCTGCAAGTGGATGTACCGCGGGAACATTGGGGACACTGAATTTTACGCCTGCCGGAACTTGGGTAGCTGCGGATGTCAGTAATTTCAAACTTTGGATAGGTACAAGTAATCTTTTTGGCAACGCCACAAACGTTAAAACGATTACTTCCCCTGCCACAGGTGCACAATCATTTAGCGGTATAGCGCAAACCATTACACCCGGAACCACTTATTATGTATGGATAACGGCCGATATAGCATCATCGCCTACGGCAGGCCATACAATCATAGTGAGCGCAATGGGAAATGCCGGCTTATTATATACCGGGGCGGCATATTCGGCTGCATGGGCGGGTAATGGCGGAGGAACAATGACACTCGAGGCATTGCCTACATTAACAAGCATTACCCCATCACCAACTACATTATGTACAGGAAGCAGTTTAACATTAACTGCCGCGGGTGCCGCCGGTAATGGTACACTTCTTTCCTATAACTGGAGCGGACCAAATAGCTATAGCTCTACAGGTACAATAACAACGGCAGTCTTCTCACCATCAGTAACGGGTGCTTCCGGCGTATATAGTTTATCGGTTACTTATGCAGGTGTGGGTTGTACCAGTACTACGCATGTTTCTTCATCAGTTACAGTAAATCAAACACCAACAGTTGCTCTTTCTCCTACTACATCTGCAACTTATTGTTCGGGAGGTTCAGGTATTGTTACCAGTGCTTCCGGAGCTACAGCAGGTTATACATGGTCTCCTGCCGGAGGCCTGAGTACTACCGCCGTTTCCGGAACAACTGCCACAGTAACGGCAACACCTACTGTTACCACCACTTATACGGTTACAGGTACTAATACCGTAGGCGGATGTTCATCTACTGCAACATATACAGTGACTTATGCAGCAACACCAACACTTACACTTTCACCAACCTCAGTGTTGAGATGTAGCACAGCTGCAGGTACCGCATTATCTGCCACAGGAGCTACAAGTTATAACTGGTCTCCCGGCACATCACTGTCCAGTTCGGTGGTCGGGACACCTACATGTACAGCCACGAGTTCGCAGGTTTATACCGTCACGGGTACTACCGGCGTATGTAGTGCTACCGGTACAGTCACCGTAAATGTAAACGTGCCACCTGCTGCCATAACGGGTAACCTTACTATTTGTACAGGTGGTGGTAATACAACAACGCTTGGGAATACTTCTCCGGCAGGTACGTGGAGCAGTACCACAACATCAGTGGGTACAATAGGTTCAACAACCGGAACGGTTACAGGGCTTACCCAGGGCACCTCTGTGATTGTGTATTCGGTCACGGGCTGTGCGGCAACCGCATCTGCTACAGTTACTGTAAATTCACTTGTTAACGGGTTGTGTAATTGCACGCCTATAGCTAATCAGAATTGCACCACCGGACAATATATAGGCACAGTAAATATTCCGGGTTCTTTATCATATACTTTAACCTCCTGCAATGGTGGATGGACCGTTGTACCTAAATCAACGACCACGGCTAATTTTGCTATGGGCTCAAATTACACACTGAATACATACTCCGGTACAAGTACAAGTGGAGGTAGTGACGTAATTGAGGCCTTTATAGATTATAACCAGGACAATACTTTTGAAACAAGTGAGTATATACCCATTGCCAATAACGTTACAACGCCGGGCGCCCTTTACACAAACTCATTTACTGTTACCAGCGGTGTTTCTCCTGGCTATACCACTATGCGTTTCAGGTATATAGGTGATGGCGGCACGGGATCCGGATCAGGTAGCGGTTGTACAGCAACGGGCACTCATGGTAATGTGGAGGATTTCACAGTTTGTTTATATAATTCAACAAATGTATCTACAAACCCGGTAGGCACATTGAATGCATGCGTAGGCACTACTGCTACTCTTTCGGTAACTGCAACGGGTAGTAGCATTGCCTACCAATGGTATTCAAGTACATCTACCTCCGAAACCGTTGGTACATCATTGATATCCGGCGCAACTAATGCAACATACAGCCCAAGCTCATCGGTAGCAGGGACTTATTATTATTACTGCGTGATCACTAATATTTGCGGAGTAACTACAAATGCACCTACAACCGTAGCGTCTACAGTTAATATAAATGCCAATCCCACAGCTATTACGGGCGGTGGATCGCCCATATGCGTTGGGGCAAATACAACGTTGTCAGAGTCTGGTTATGGTGGTTCATGGAGCAGTGCTAACACCGGAATTGCCAGCGTTGCATCTGCAAGTGGCGTAGTGACCGGTGTGGCATCGGGTAGCACAACGATATCTTATACCTATAGCACAGGCTGCTACACGGTAACAGCCGTAACGGTGAATTCATCCGCAGCTAATGCGGGTACCATCAGCGGTGGTTCCAGTGTTTGTTCAGGTTCCAGCATCAGCTTATCTTCTTCGGGTTCGGGAGGCGGCACATGGAGCAGCAGCAACGCATTGGTGGCTACGATCAGTTCCTCGGGTTCTGTTACGGGTGTAGCAGGTGTAAAAGCTACAATTAGTTACTCTGTTGTAAGCGGGGCCTGTTCGGCAACAGCTACACAGATCATTACAGTACCATCTATAATGTCTACACTTGCGGGAACGGGATCGTGGGCATCCTTTTCGGGAGATGGCGGAGCCGCTACGCTTGCACAACTAAGCCCGGTGAATGTGGTGATAGACCCGATCAACGGGAATTACATCTTCACAGACTTTTCAGCTAATTGCATCCGCAGTATAGATAAAACAACGGGTATTATTACTACAATTGCAGGAACAGGTGGATCGGCCGGACATGGCGGTGATGGCGGGCTTGCAACAGCAGCAACGCTGAACCAGCCACAGTTTGTAGCTGTAGATGCATCGGGTAATTTTTATATTGCAGATGCGGGTAACTCACTTATCCGTAAGGTTACACGCAGCAGCGGCATCATCACTACCATATGCGGTACATTCGGATCGGCTACTTCTACCGGAAATGGCGCACTTGCTACAGCTGCTACGGTGAACTACCCGATAGGGATAGCTGTAGACGCATCGAATAATATATACATAGCTGAATATAGCGGGCACCAAATACGTAAAATAACGAATTCAACCGGAAATATCTCCACTATTGCCGGTAATGGTACGGGCGGATATACAGGAGAAGGCACAGCTACTTCGGTGGAATTAAACCAACCTTGCGGTGTAGCTGTAGACGGATCGGGGAATGTGTATATAGCTGACAACCTGAACAACCGTATCCGTAAAGTATCGGGTACAACTATTTCAACTATTGCAGGAGACGGTACCGGAAGTTATACCGGCGATAACGGGCTGGCAATATCCGCAACAATAAACGGACCACGTGGGATAACAGTAGATGGATCGGGTAATTTATATGTTGCAGACATCTCTAACAATGTGGTGCGTGAAATTGATGCATCGGGTATTATCTATACGATTGCGGGGATCAATGGCACCAGTACTTATTCAGGAGATGGTAGTGCGCCGACTGCAACAGGAATTGCCGGGGCATGTAATGCAACTTATGATGCGAATACCGGGAATATATATGTGGCGGATTATTCGGGTAACCGTATTGAGCGGATAAGCACAAAGGCTTATTTTTCAACATATCCTACTGCAGCCTGTATAAGCACCGGGATTGCTTATGCCACCCAACCTGGAGAATCAGGTTATACCTGGACTTTCCCCGGGCAGACACTTAGCACTGATTATACGATTACCGGAGGTACGGGTTCTTATTCTGCAACTGTGACCTGGCTCACATCAGGCACAAAAACAGTAACAGCTACCTATACTAATCCAACCGGTAGTTGTTCAATGACCGCAACAGCAACAAATATTATTACTGTTAACCCGGTACCGTCATCAACAGGAGCTACAAACAATGGCCCAATATGTGTAGGTGGTACTGTAACATTAAGTTCAAACTCAAGCAATGCGACTGCTTGGTCATGGACAGGCCCTAATGGCTTTTCTTCATCACTTCAGAACCCAACCGCTACCCCAACTGCTACTGCTACCTATTCATTAACAGTAAGCAGTGTTGGTACAGGTTGCAGCCCTGCTACGGTTTATACAACATCAGTAACCGTGAATCCGGTGCCCACGACAACCGGCGCTACAAGTAGCGGGACTATATGTAACGGCGGCACAGTAACGCTTAGTGCTAACTCCACTAATGCTACTGCATGGTCTTGGACAGGTTCTAATGGTTTTACCTCTTCAGTTCAGAACCCTACAAATACCCCTACAGCTACCGCCACCTATTCATTAACAATAAGTAGTACAGGAAGCGGTTGTAACCCTGCAACGGTACACACTGTATCGGTAACTGTTAATGCCACACCGACAGCAGTACCGATTAATAACGGGCCGTTATGTACCGGTACAGCCACACTGACCGCTACACCATCGGGTGGCGTAACAACCTATACATGGACAGGGCCGACATCTATAACAAATTCAACCTCTGCTAACCCAACAGTGTCACCAACAGTGACCAGTACATACTCACTGACAGTGAGCAGCGGGGCTGGTAGTGGCTGTACGCCCGGAACGGTTTATACGACAACAGTAACATATAAAGGGCTGCCGACAGCAGCACCGACAAACAACAGTCCGATATGTAAAGGTGGTACGGTAACGCTTACTGCCAATGCTGGAGGAAGCACAACTGTATATGCATGGTCGGGTCCGTCATCTATAACAAATTCAACTTCCGTTAACCCTACGTCCACCCCTACAGCAACCGGTACTTATTCTTTATCAGTGAGCACTAACGGATTAGGTTGTGCACCCGCAACTGTTTATACTACATCAGTAACCGTTAACAGCACACCAACCGCGGCGCCAACAAGTAGTGGTATATGCCAGGGTAATACAGCAACGCTTACAGCTAATCCTGCCGGCGGAGCTACGATTTTTTCATGGTCAGGATCTAACTTATCTTCTACCACCGCTCAAAACCCAACCGCTACCCCCACAGTCACCAGCACTTATTCATTAACTGTAAGCAGTAGTGCTGTGAACCCGGGTTGTAGCCCTGCTACAATATATACAGTAACAGTAACTGTTACACCATTACCATTACCAATAAATGGCACTCTATCTCTTTGTGTTGGTGGTACTACAACGTTAACAGATGCTGCATCAGGTGGCAGTTGGTATAGTTTTACACCGTCCATTGCTTCTATAGGTAGTGCATCCGGTACCGTAACCGGTGTAGCCCCCGGTACTGTAACAATAGGATATACAACAGGGTGTGGTAGTGACGCAAGTGTTGTCGTTACCATTAATGGAGCCTCTGCAATAAATGGTACAACCGCTATATGTGCCAGTGGAGGAACTACGACATTAACAGATGCAGTAGGAAGCGGTACATGGAGTAGCACTGCAGGCACGGGTACCGCTGCAGTGGGCAGCAGCTCAGGAACAGTAACCGGTGGTACTGCAGGAACAGCAACGATCAGCTACACGGTTTCAGGATGCGTTCAATCAATAGTAGTGACAATGAATCCTGTGCCAATTATTACCGGAACTACCACTGCTTGTATGGCAGGTAGTACGGTTATAACCACGGTTACAGCTACACCAACAGGAGGCACATGGTCTAGCAGCAATACAGGAAATGCTACTATAGGATCTTCATCTGGAGTAATATCAGGTCTAGCTAATGGTACTACTACAATAATGTATACCACTACTGCAGGCTGTACAAATACACAAGTTGAAACTATAGCAGGCGGTAGTGCAATTAACGGTGCAAGTTCTGTATGCGCAGGTGCAGGTACGACTACATTGACAGATGCGATAGGCAGCGGTACATGGAGCAGCAGTAATGCACATTGTACCGTGAACAGCACATCCGGCTTAGTTACCGGTGCATCAATAGGGTCATCTACTATAAGCTATTCTTTAGGAGGTTGCTGGCAAACATTCAGTATGACTGAGGGTACAACTGCGGCGGCTATATCAGGAAGTGGAACAATATGCGCCCTTGCAGGGACCACATCATTATCGGATGCCACAGCAGGTGGTACATGGAGCAGCAGTAATACAGCAGTGGCAACGGTGAGCGGATCAACAGGTACTACAATTACCGTAACGGGCTTAACCGGTGGTACGACAACGATATCATATGTTACGGGATGCGGAACAGTACCAACTGTGACAGTTACTGTAGGGCTTGCAGCATTACCGTGGGCCGAAGGTTTTGAGACAACAGCAACTAATACTATTAATTGCCCGGAGACAATGGGCCCGTCATTAGGAACATCCAGTCATGAAGCTACAGGTTCTGCTGCAAATGTTGCAACGTATCTTAGTGGTGGTACTACAATACCGGCACACGGAGCTAGTAGTAACCTTGCAGGTTTTGGATATCTTGAAACAGCGGGCTATTTCTGGAGCCCTGGTTTCTCGCTTACCGCTGGAACAACATATGAATTCAGTTTCTATTATGCGGCAGATGGTCGTGGCGGATCGGGCCATAATTCTTACAATGCCACAATGTTGTATAATACTACGCAATCGCTTACCGGGGCTACGGCATTTTCAACATTTGGTACTACGGGGGTTACTGCACTCACCAATGTGAATATGAATGACTTCGACCAGACAGGGTATCAGCAATGCACTGGTTATTATACACCTACAACGGCCGGAGTTTATTATTTCTGTATAAACGGGCATAATACCAATTATAGTACGGCATATTATTGGGCATTTGATGATGTAGCATTCGCGGCTGCTACCGGCTGTGCTGCTCCATCTGCCCCTACAGCGGTAAGTACGTCTCCTACTTTAGGCACCACAACTGTAATGACAGTTACTGCAACAGCAGATTCATTTTTAACTGTTGCAATGGTTCAGGGTGCAGGCACTCCTAGTGTTACACCTACTACAGCTACCAACTATGCAATTGGTGCATCATTGGGTGGTGGGGTTGTAATTGGCAAAGGACGCCCTAATGTTGCTACATCATTAACCGGAACCTCATCTCTTACCCCGGCAACTGCTTATAATTTCTATACTTGCGCATATAAACATGACTCCTGCAACGGAGTGGCATATAGCGCATATGGTACAGGTGGCGCAATTGCAACTTTTACAACTTGTGCATCAGCCTCTCCATCTCCACCCACTGTATTTTGTACGCCTGGTTTATCTGGTGCCGGTACTATTGTTTTATCGGGTTTACCCGGATCTGGTACCAGTGTTGTTGTGTATGCCTGGACAAATTCATCAGGTACTATAGCTGCAACAACGCCTACCTATAATATTACCCCTACATCAAATACAACATATACGGTTACAAGTGTTTCTTCGGGAACAAATCTTTGGTTTAGTGTAAACCAGACTTCCGGTGGCTGTACAGCCAGTAGTTCCATATCAGCTGAGGCATCAGTGCCTTTTGCATTGCCTTGGGTGCAGAATTTTGATGGAACCGGTGCAGCTAACCTGAATCTGAACCCGAATTTTATGCAGGGTAATCCTGGAGAATATTCAAATTTCAGTGGAACCATATATGGAGGAGATGACAATAGCAGGTTAATTGCTGACCATACTACCGGAGCCGCTTACGATTACCTGTTTTTCGGTGGGGCTACCAGTGCCAGTACCAGCGCACCATATATACCGATTGCAACTTATCCTAATCAATGGTTGGTAACTCCGGGTCTTTATTGCCCCACTACTGGTGTATACAATGTAAGCTTCTGGTATAATAACAGTAATGTCAACTCTGCTTTCACATCTATTGGCGTACAATATAGTGACATTGGAACGATACCTGCAAACAGCAGCAGCAGTATGACCAGTGGTACTGCTTTGCCAACAATTACACCAACTGCTAACAGCACATGGACCCAATATACAACCACCATAAATATTACAACAGCACCACAAACTATATTTTTAGGTCTTGATGTTGTGGCAAATTCAAGTTGTGCATATTTGGCAGTTGATGATATTGAAGTATGCCAGGTGCCTACGGTTACTGTTACTAACAGTTCATCATCTTTAGCGGTATGTAGCTCTTCAGGTACTTTGTCGCTAACCCCTACTCCAAGCCCTTCCGCATCTGTAACTTCAGGTACATGGAACTATACATGGTCAGGGCTAGGCACATTCTCGTCAACTACGTCAGCTAATCCTACCGTTACCGGCTTAAGTTCCATAGGTAGTAATCCTGTATATAGCGTTACGGTGCTTAACAGTGCAGATGTTCATAACCTATGTCAGTCGGCTGTGGCAACAACGACAGCCACTATTACGCCTACACCTGCTGCAATAACGGGAGCAAGTAGCATATGTGATGGCTCATCGAGCCTATATACTGGTGGTGCCACATCAGGCACACCCGGATGGAGTTATAGCGGCACCGGATCTTCTGATGTAAGCGCAACTGTTACGAGCGGGTATAACGTCACTACCCTTGGATCAATAGGTGGGTCGGCACAGACTTTCTCTGTAAGTTATTCTAATGCCTGTGGTACACCTACAAGCAAAGTAGTAACGATCAATGTGCAGCCGGCAGCCATTGCCGGAGGTGCAGGTAGTATATGTACGGTTAGTGCCATCCCTGCATTCACGGATGCAACTGGGGGCGGAGCCTGGTCTGTTTCACCGACTACTTATGGAACCATTGGTTCTGCATCTGGTATATTTACATCTACCAGTACTATTGGTACCACTACAGTTTCATATACAGAAACAATAGGAGGCTGTGCCGCAACAACCAGTATTACAGTTGGTAATACCGGGCCAAACCCGCTTTCCGGCGGAGCGTCTACTGTATGTATTGGGGGTACTACTTCAGCGTTTACAAGTTCTCCGTCCGGTGGTGCATGGACAACATCAAACACCAGCATAGCCACAGTAGGTACTGGGGGCGTTGTGATCGGTGTATCACTTGGTACAGTTACGGTTAGTTATAGCACAGGGTGCGGTAGCCCGGCTACTGCGGTAGTTACCGTCAACGGAACATCAGGAAGTATTAGTAATACATCACCTGTATGTACAGGAACTAATTTTAACCTGGACGCTTCAGGAATAACACCATCATCAGGTACTACCTACTCATGGTCAGGTACAGGAACTATAATTAATGCATCTACCAGCCTTGCAACTGTTCTAAGTCCTACTATGACTGCTAACGGTATCTATACATTAACTGCAACTAATAATAGTTGTTCTAATAAATTTACAACAGTAGCTACGGTGTCAAAGGCACCTCCCACACCATCATTATCTGCATCGCCATCTTCTCCTATATGTTCTGGTACCGCTACAACACTAAATGCAACAATTGCAGCAGAGACACCTATTGCGTTTAACATACCGGTATATACCCCAACATTCTCTGTAACAAATACATTAAATAGCAGTACTACTTTTTCAGGTGGTAATTCAAATGACGGTTATTATTCGGCTACCATACCATTTAATTTTAATTTCTTTGGCAATAGCTATAGTACTATTTACATTGGTACTAATGGCTATGTGACATTCGGTTCGGGTAGCTCAGTTGCTACTGCAAGCACTATCACTTCAGCATCGCCGGGCAATGTTATTGATTTGTTCCAAAATGATCTTACGCTTGCATCAGGTGGCGGCACGATTACTTATGGTGTAGGTGGAACGGCTCCTAACAGGCAGTTTGTAATATCTTACAATGCAGTATCCGGTAATGGTACAGGTGGCCCTGATAATGGATATCTGGTATTAAATGAAACAACTGGGGTTATT
Source organism: uncultured Bacteroidota bacterium (assembly GCA_903882965.1). Taxonomy (GTDB): domain Bacteria; phylum Bacteroidota; class Bacteroidia; order Chitinophagales; family Chitinophagaceae; genus Nemorincola. The sequence continues at coordinate 1,550 of CAIRZD010000378.1, read as the reverse complement.
GACGCCATAGTTAATACGTTTACTCCAAAAACAGCAACCAATGCTACCTGCGGTATTTCAAACAGTGCCGGAACAACAGGAGTTGCCGCAACCGGTAGAAACAATGCTTCTTATACCATTAGTACTCCGGAAGCATGGCGGTTTTACAGTATGAATAACTATACTTATTCATGGGCGCCTGCAGCCAGTCTTGTCTCGTCAATAACTGCCAGTGTAGTTACAACTTCATTATCATCTGCAACAACGTATACACTAACTGTATCAGATGATATTAACAGCAGTTGTACGAGCAGCAATACAGAAACCATCAATCTTAATACTTCTGCTACCCTGAGCTTGACCAATCCATCAGCATGCCAGAGTGCCGGAAGTGTTAATATGGCCTACTCGTCAGTAACCGGTAGCCCTACCACATATAGTCTCAACTGGGATGCGGCAGCGGTTTCGGCTGGTTTTAGCCCAACAGGTACTCTTACATTCCCAGGTGGTACTTCGGGCACAGTGCCGATAACAATCGGAGGTTCTGTTTCTGCAGGTTCAGTTTATAATGGCACAATGACAGTTAATAATAGTGCCGGTTGTAATAATTCGTATGCATTTACGGTTACTATTACTTCTGCGCCATCAATTACTGTAGCAACTGTTACCGCAACACCTTCACAAATATGTGTTGGTCAGGTGTTTACCGTAACTGTTACCGGTTCTACCGGTGGTTCTCAGTATACTTGGGTAGGCCCTGGTATTGCCAGTACAGCAACATCCAGCACCAATGTACTTACCTATACATCAAATGCATCCGGAACTGGTGCATACAGTGTTTCATTAAGCAGCACGGGTTGCGCTAATACAGCATATAAAGGATCGGCAGCTACTTATTCAGTATCTGCACAGCCAACAGTAACTGTTACTGCCACAAGCCCACTTTGTGTGGGTGGAAGCTTCACTATGAGTGCAACAGCCTCAGGAGGTTCTACATACATTGGTAACCCCACACTTTATACATGGAGCGGTCCTGCGGGAGTTATTACCACTGCAGGTTCAAGTGCTACCTCACCTGCATTGACACCTACTACAACGGTTACCGGAGGGGTATACAGCGTAGTTACAACTTATTCGGTATCTGGTTGTACGGCCACAAATACGGCAACTGTAACCGTAAATGCGGCACCAGCGCTCAGCAGCGCAAGCAGCAATACGCCTATATGTGCCGGCGGTACATTAACATTAACTGCCAATAGCCCATCAAATGTTACAGGATATATTTGGACAGGCCCGGTTGCAATTACAAATTCAACAACAAGCAGTGCCAGTGTGCCAACAGCTACTACCGGAGCCAGCGGCACCTATTCAGTGGTTGTAAATAATGGTTCAGGGTCTGGTTGTACTGCAACTTATTCAACATCAGCAACTGTAAATGCGTTGCCAACCATAAGCGGTGGTTCAAACGTGACTATATGTAATGGCGGCACGACCACGCTAAATGCAAGCGGCGGTTCCACCTATACTTGGACACCTTCAACAGGCTTATCAGCCACCACAGGATCAAGCAT
>CAIRZD010000377.1 GCA_903882965.1 uncultured Bacteroidota bacterium | reverse complement strand
TATCTGCTATCTCATTAATGCTTTCGGTGGTGACGAGCCGGGTGCGGTATTCTTTGACATGGGATAACCCTTTGAGGTAACTGGCATAGTGGCGGCGCATTTCGAGTATACCTAACTTCTCCCCTTTCCAGCTGATGGAGCCGTAAAGGTGCTTGCGGCAGGCCTGCAGGCGCTCGGCTATCGTTGGCGGAGCAAGCAATTCACCGGTATTCATGTAGTGCTTGATCTCACGAAATATCCATGGGTAACCTATTGCTGCACGGCCTATCATGATGCCATCAACCCCGTATCTATTCTTGTATTCAAGGGCTTTTTGAGGGCTATCAATATCACCATTGCCAAAGATGGGTATGTGTATGCGGGGATTTTCTTTGATCTTAGCAATGAGGGTCCAATCGGCATCGCCTTTATATAGCTGCATGCGCGTGCGGCCATGTATAGTGAGTGCTTTTACGCCAATATCCTGAAGGCGCTCGGCTACCTCTTCTATGTTCTTAGAGTTATTATCCCAACCAAGGCGGGTTTTGACCGTTACAGGCAGGCTTGTGGAGCGTATACAGGCACTTGTGAGGCGCACCATCAGGTCTATATCCTTAAGCACGGCAGCACCGGCGCCCTTGCACACTACTTTCTTTACAGGGCAACCAAAATTGATATCGAGCAAATCAGGATTAGTAGCATCAACGATCTTGGCAGACATGGCCATTGCGTCTTCGTCACCCCCGAATATCTGTATGCCGATTGGCTTTTCATAGTCGAAAATGTCGAGTTTCTGCCTGCTTTTGATGGCATCACGAATGAGGCCTTCGGAGGAAATAAACTCGGTATACATAAGATCCGCACCATTTTCCTTGCATACGGCGCGGAATGGCGGGTCACTTACGTCCTCCATAGGAGCAAGCAGTAAAGGGAAATCCCCGAGGTCTATATTGGCGATTTTTGGCAAAGCGCTGCAAAGGTACGGAATAACCCGCAACCCCCTACAGGAGTTCCTTGATGATTATTTATTAAATGAATATTCTGCCTGCCATTTGCCAGGCTTCAGCGAAGGCTTCTTTATTGATATGAAGGGGGACATTTTTTTGCTCGAGCCAGCTGATGATGTTTTCGGTGGCCATATTGCCAACAAGCTCGTCTTCGGCCATAGGACAGCCGCCAATACCCTTTATGGAGCTATCGAACCTTTTGCAGCCGGCATTATATGCTGCTTCCATTTTTTCCACCCACTTATCGGGTGCAGAATGAAAATGCGCACCTATGTTTATGTCTTTGAATTCGGGAATAAGATTGTTGAAAATATAACTGATATTAGTAGGGTCTGCTATCCCTACCGTATCGGCCATTGCAATGTTCTTAATGCCTAGTTTGGTTAATTTTCTTACCCAGTTTATTGCCACTTCGGCATTATACGGGTCGCCATAAGGGTTACCAAAACCCATGGATATGTATATGAGCAGCTCTTTATTGTGCTGCACACAGAGGTTTTGCATATCTTCTACCTGCGCCAGTGATTGCGCAATGGTCTTATTTGTATTACGGAGTTGAAATGTCTCTGAGATAGAGAATGGGAAACCAAGATAAGTAATTTGATCGTACTGGACGGCTTCTTCAGCGCCTCTTGTATTGGCAATTATAGCCAGTAGTTTTGTATTCGTATTACTAAGGTCAAGATTGGGGATCACATCTTTTGTATCTGCTAATTGCGGGATAGCTTTTGCGGAAACGAAAGAGCCGAAGTCGAGGATATCAAAGCCAACTTTGAGTAGTGTATTGAGATACTTGATCTTATCGGCAGTAGGAATAAAATGCTCCCAGCCCTGCATTGCATCACGGGGACATTCTATAAGAGTCGTAAGTCGTGAGTCGTGAGTCATAAGTTCATGAAACGTTTCCTGAAAGTTCTTTAAGACGCAAGCAATACCGACAGGTTATTACTTGTAAGGGGTTTATTTAAGAATTGCTTTACAGTAGCATAATTATGTACCCTACTGAGATCGTTTTCATTAATGGATGAAGAAATAATAAAGATCGTATAGTGCTTAATGAGATCGGGGGGCAGTTTTTCAAATGCCTCTACAAATTCAAAACCATTCATAACAGGCATCTGTATGTCTACTAATATTATGCTACGCGTATGCTCATCGACCGGAATAGATTTGATATAATCGAGCGCCTCTGTGGCCTGCAAGTAATATCTAATAGATTCACTTATCCCGGTATTCTTAATAATTTTCTCAGCGATAAAACAATCGAGCTTGCTATCGTCTATAACAATAAAGTGCATCTTTTTAGTTGGTACCATTTTCTTTGCCCGGGATTATTACTTTAAAAGTTGTTCCTTGATTTACTGCTGATGTAACTTCAATTGCACCATTTAATTTATTAAGCGCGTCTTTGACATTATATAGTCCTAAGCCTGAACCGGTTTCTTCGGAAGTGGCGCGATAGAACATTGTAAATATATTATTTATGTGGCTTTCGTGAATTCCTATCCCATTATCCTGCACACTAATGATGGCAACATTATTAGCCACGTCAATATTTACATTAACAAACTTATCAGAGGCATCTTTTCTCTGATAATTAAACGCATTGGCCAATAAATTATTGAGGATCATTTTTATGGATATCTCGTCAGAAAGAAATACCTGATCCTGCTTAACGTTTGAACTGAACCGGATATTTTCCATTTTACCCGCAATCCGGAAAAGAGAAGCCATGTCTTTTAAAACATTGTTGAAATCAATAGTTTCAAATTCCAGGATGCCTCTTTTCAGTTTATAATACTCATGGGTATTTTTGATGTATTCATCAAGTTTATGGATCGCATCTTCCATCATTTCGAGGATCTCACGGAGTTCATTAGGATCTTCCATATTCTTGGCAATATCCAGTGCACCAAGGATACTTAATAACGGGCCTCTTACATCATGGGTAACGCTATACGCAAATTTGCCAAGCTCATCATATGCAGATTGCAATTCCCTGTTTTTAGCAACAAGCAATGAATTGGTGAGATAAAATTTATTGGCTTCTTCTATTGCAGACCTGATGTCTGAATCTGTCCAAGGTTTTTTAATATACCTGAAGATATGGCCCCGGTTAACTGCGTCAATAACAGATTCTATATCTGTATAGCCCGTTATCAACATTCTTACAGGCTCATCATATTCTTCCCGCATTTCTTCAAAAAACTGCACGCCTGTTTTGTCGGGCATACGCTGATCGCAAAGTATAACGCTGATATCCGGATGGGCTTTAAGATGTTCATAAGCCTGAGGTATGTTAACGGCTATTAAAAAGACATAATCAAATCTGAAAGTCGCTTTAAAACCATTCAAATTATTCTGTTCATCATCGATATACAGAACTTTTATTTTTTTAGGTGTATCCAATTGTTGTTTATTTCTGAATTAATGGCAATATAAGAATAAATTCGGTCCCTTTTCCTAATTCTGAATTGACTTCTATACGTCCGTTGTGTTTAACTATGGTATTATAAGCAATTGACAAGCCTAAACCGGTGCCCTCACCAACGCCCTTTGTTGTAAAAAAAGGTTCAAATAATTTCTTTTTTGTATTTTCATCCATCCCTATTCCGTTGTCTGCAATTTTAATCAAAAGATTTGTTTCATCAAAACTTGTAGTAATTGAAAGCAAACCACCTTCCTGCTCCTCAAATTTCTTCCTTATTGCATAAATGGCGTTAGAAATGATATTTAAAAAAACCTGATTCAATTTACCCGGATAACATTCAATTAAAGGCAGACCGGAATATTCTTTTTTTACTTTACACAACTATCC
>CAIRZD010000376.1 GCA_903882965.1 uncultured Bacteroidota bacterium | reverse complement strand
TTTTACCTTCCAATTGGAAGGGGAAAACTTTTTGTCCGGAATTCATTGCTATTATTTAGCAGCAGTGGCGATGGCACCGTTCAGGTTGGAATACAATTAAACTTTCTTGTGAAAATTAAAGAATTAAAAAGTGTAATTTCTAAATTACCTGACGAAACACAAGTCTTAATGACTGCATATGAGAATGGATATTCGGAACCGATACCGTGCGGCGTTATCCTTGTATTTACATATAAACAAGGGGAAAATTCAAGCATTTACGGAAAGTATATAAAACGAGGCGATCATTGTTTTAATGATAAGGGGGACTACATTCGCTTTTAATGCATTCATATTGGAAAGAGATATTGAGGAAGAGGAATAAAAACATCTGCTAAATCATATTCTGCGGATGAACGGAGCGTCGCAACGATGTCAAATCGGAGTAAATAAAGCTAAGTGCCAAACTAAAACACACAACAAAACAAACATGAACGTTCTACCATATCGTTATCCTAAAACAAACTCTTACTACAACAGATTAATAGTAGAGCCAGTAAAACTACCCGAGCAGGTAACCGAAGATGGCTTAGTCGTCCCGGCTAGAGAACTTCCCGGTAGCCAGCTTGGGAAAGTGTACGCTTCCTGCAAAGGTTCCGACTTTAAAGCCGGAGACGAAGTGCAGTACTTAAAAGTAGACCGCGCAAAGAACGAAGGCATAGACACCATAAGCATTGAAGGTAAAACATACGACTGTGTTTACGAGCACAAAATATGGGCGCACAACGACAAGCCCTACAACCAGGTACTTGTGCGCCCCGTATCTGATGGCTCTGTATCTGAAAGCGGCCTTGTGATCCCCGGCGAACTTACAAGCGTTACGAGAAAGGGTGTTGTCTATAATGCACCCGAATTCATGAACATCAAAAAAGGTGATCGTGTAGAATATCAGAACCAGCCCGGAGGATTTTACCCACAGGCCTCTATTGATGGAGAGCAATACGATGTTATTTTTGAGGCTGATATATTCCTGATCAATGACAAAGTAGCACCACACCGGATAATCATCAAGATAGACCTTGTGGCCCAACACCTAAAGAGGTCATCCACACATAGCGGCCTTGTCCTGTCACCGCTATTTATTCACATGCTCCGAAACCTGCAGTATGCAGAAATAGACGCTATCGGTGAAGAGGCAAAGAAGAAATACCCGGAATTAGAAACCGGAGATACTATCGTCATTGATCACGGTGTAGAGTCTCAGGATTATCGTATTGTAAAATACGAATACGGCGAAAATAAAAATCCGCTGTTTGAATACAGGATACTTAACTGCTACGACTTTAGCGATCGTGAGATATTTGGTAAACTAGTGTTTAAAAAGAAACCTGTATTCGACAAAAAATCACATCAACTTAGTGTAAAGCCAACATTTCACATTATACCGATGTGCGGTTCTTTATTCATGAAATGGGACATTAACTTATTCCATGGCAAGAATGAAAACACACAATCTTCACTGATTGCCAGCGATGACGATCTTTCCAACTACCACGACATAGATACTCTCAGAAGGGTAGTTGCCACAAAAAGAAAGGATGCCGCAGAAAAGGCGAAGCTGAAAGTATCCGGTATCAAGCGCACACTGACCTATGTGCAAAAAGACTTAGAACCTGAGCGCCACAAGCTACTGAGTGCCGAGTGCGCTGCTATCGAACAGGAAGAAGGCCGCATATCTGTCGAGCTACGTAAAGACTACTGGGTTGTGTGTGATAGTGTATTCCCTTTACAAACACCCCGGTATATCATCTCCCCTTACGAAGAATTATATCCTATAAATATTTTAGGAACAAAATACCTTATAGGGCACGAAGATTTTCTATTATTCAAATCTCATACTAACATGAACATTAAATCAAAAGACTTAGTAGCATTATCAGATAATGTACTGATACTTCCTATTGAAGATAAACAGGGAGAAAGCGAATTATTCATACCTGATGCTGCAAGGCAAAAACCACAGTATGGTACTGTAGTAAAAATAGGAGATAACAATGATGGTGTAAAACCAGGAGACTTTGTAATGTTCCGTCAAAATGCAGGATTGCTGCAAGAAATAGATGGGGTAGAGCATAGGGTAATGAAACAAAATGATTTATTGATGGTTGAGCCATCGAGGGATAAGAAATAGGCATCCGTTGCGACGCTCCGTTCATCAATATTTATAAATTAAACTTTTAACTTAAAATAAATTTTATGACCAAACAATCAAGAATTCTAAAAGAGTTTGCCGATGCTAAAACTAATGGTAATGAGGAGTTGGCAAATAAAAAATGGGAAGAATACATATTGGCTATTAGAAGTGAAAAACCAAAAGGCACTAAATTTAATTACGAAGCCGTGATGAAAGTGCTAAAATCACTTCTTTCCAATTCAACAGAATCGCATGAGGTGAAATTGAAAAGAATGTTGGCTATGCTGGATAGTTCGGCTAATGAGGTATATAAATACCCTGTGATAAACGGCGAAGCTAAATAGCGAACAAAAAGTTTGGACAACAATTTTAAAACAAAAAATAAACTATGCAGACAGACATTATCCTTAAACAAGAAGCCCGATTAAAAATGCAAGCAGGTGTAAATATACTTGCCGATGCTGTAAAAGCAACTCTTGGCCCTTCCGGCCGTAATGTATGTATCCGCAGGGAGCAACCACCCCACACACCATTCGTCACAAAAGATGGCGTCACTGTAGCTGCAACTATCAACCTGACTGACAAGTTTATGGATATGGGTGCCCAGTTAATTAAAATGGCCGCCCAAAAAACAGCTATCGACGCCGGAGATGGAACAACCACATCCACCATACTTGCCCAGGTGATCATACGTGAAGGATTATCTGCTTTAAGTGCAAGCGCAAACCCGGTGATGATCAAAAAAGGAATGGATAAGGCTGTTACAATAGTGGTGGAAGACCTTTACAATCAAAGCAAACCTGTTGATGACGAAAACCTGATCCATATAGCAACCATCGCAGCCAACAACGACCCTGTAATTGGTGAATTAGTAGCCAATGCAGTGAAAGAAACAGGCCGTGACGGAGTAGTGCATATCGTGCCATCAAAAAGCACAGAAACACACTTTGAGCTCACAAAGGGTATTACCATCGACAAAGGGTACATAAACGCCTACTTCCAGACCAACCAGGCTAAAGGATGTGCCGAACTTGACGATGTACTTATTCTGTTCTCGGAAAGAAAGATAAGCAACCTGAAGGATATACAACCCATCCTTGAATTTACGATCGCAAATAAAAAATCACTGCTGATCATCGCAGAAGATGTAGACGGGGATGCCTTAACAACAATTCTCGCCAATAAACTTAATGGCCGCGGCAAGTTCTGCGCTATCATGCAGCCGGGATTTGGGAATATGACCTTGCAGATGTTTGATGATATCGCGGCAATGACCGGGGGTAAGGTGGTGAGCACCCATCTTGGGCACTCATGGGCTGCAGTTGATCCATCATGGCTTGGAAGGGCTGATCACGCGGTAATAACGCAGTTTAGCACCAGCATATCCGGAGGCAACGGTAAGGCCGAAGTTATTGAAGGTCGCATAAAAGAGGTTCGCGCAGCCATTGAAGGTAACCCAAATGAAGTAGAGCAGGAAAAGCTCAGGAACATGCGACTGGCTAAACTTACTAGCGGCATAGGTGTTATCCATGTAGGTGGCCAGACAGATGTGGAGATGAAAGAGAAGCTGGACCGTATAGATGATGCCAAACGCGCCACATACGCTGCCATTGCAGAGGGTGTAGTGCCGGGTGGTGGAACTGCTTATATCCGGGCTATGCAATCACTGGAAGAAAGTAAAGATGAGTTTACTGATAAGGATGAAATTATTGGACGCAACATTATAGCGACTGCCTTACTGGCTCCATTCTACCAAATACTTGAAAATGGAGGAATGAAAAAGGAAGACCAGGATAAGTTAGTTGTGAAGGTCAGCGCAGAAGATGGGTTCTATGGGTATAATGCCAAAACAGGGGTGTGTGAAGACTTGCTGGAGTCAGGCGTAATAGATCCTGCAAAAGTATCAAGAGTTGCACTTGAAAATGCTTCTTCTATAGCAGGTATGTTCTTAACTACTGAAGTAGCTATAAGTGATGCACAAAAATAGTTGGTAGCCGGCCAATGTTCGCTACCGATCATCCGTTGCGACGCTCCGTTCAACTACATTTCTACTATCATCAAAAAACCGCGCCATATTTTTACATAGGACGCGGTTTTTTATTACACACAACTGTAATGAAACTTCTCCCCAGAAATTCCGAGACAAATCTATGGGAATATTTTGATTTAAAGTAAACTAGCTTCAGTACCTTGATTTAGCTTCATCGCACTCCAACTTCAACAGCGGCTCCCTGTGATTATCACTCATCGTCAGTAGTTTGTTGACTATAATTATTTTTTGATTAAGCAGATTTTTAGTATATTTGTCTTTTCAATGGCAAAATCTTGCGTTAACAAAAAAATATTTATAGAACAAATCAACTGAATAAGTAATATACTTTTACTTGATTATCTGTTGATTGTACTTTAATATTCTACTTTTATTAAACGTAAATAAGCCTACGCCAATATTGGCATTAACGGAGTTTAAAGTGGTTAGTTATGAAAGAGTACGAAGAAAAGGTTAAGAGCACTAATAAAAAAGCCCTTGCTTTGATTTCCGAATTTTTAGAAAGCGGTGATGTGTCTGAGCAAAACAAAATCAACTCCATTCAGGCTATCTGTAATAGAGCAATTAAAGCAGTAGAGGCCTTTACTTCAAATCAGGGCGATTTCGATCTCTAACCTTTTTTGAAACAATTTACCAGCTCCTTTAAATCCACATGGCTTCATCTAATGTGGTTC
>CAIRZD010000375.1 GCA_903882965.1 uncultured Bacteroidota bacterium | reverse complement strand
CTTATACTTGTCATATCATATATTAATTAGTTAATTAATTTAGTGTTTCACAAATAGAAGTATTATATTAGCAGGAGGAAAACTGTTAAATTTGTCTTTTTTGAACCTATGTCGCAACCAAAACTAAAGATACTATTAGTGGAAGATGACCCCGTTTTGGGGTATGTGGTGAAGGACTTTCTGCAGAAGCAGGACTATGATGTAACACATTGCACTGAAGGAGATGCTGCATGGCATCAGTTCATGAAAAATATCTATGACATCTGTCTGCTTGATGTAATGCTCCCCGGCAAAAAAGACGGGATGGAACTTGCCAATAGCATTCGCAAAAAGAATGAGAACATTCCTATTATTTTGTTATCCGCTAAGAATATGGATAACGATAAAATAATGGGCTTTGAAAGTGGTGCAGATGATTATGTTACAAAGCCTTATAACTTGCAGGAATTATTGCATAGGATACAGGTATTTGTGAAAAGAAGCAAAAAGAAAGATGATGCCGGTCCTGTTATATTTAAGATAGGAGATCTTCTATTCGATTACACAAATCTTACACTAAGCAGCGAAAAAGTAAATCATCAGCTTACACAGCGCGAGGCAGATCTGGTGCGGTTTCTGTGCCTAAATGCCAATCGTGTGCTTAAACGAGATGAGATACTCATGAGTGTCTGGGGTAAGGATGACTACTTTCTTGGCCGGAGCATGGATGTGTTCATTACCAAAGTAAGGAAATACCTGAAATCACAAAATGTAGCTAAGCTGCAAACCATACATGGCATCGGTTTTAAGTTTAATTATAATCCGGAATAAAACGCACATTCAAATACGCAGTTTATTACCTGAACAGCTTCTCAATTGCCAGGATCAATTCTGTGGATTGTGATGAGCTGGGGGGATTTTGCATTGCAAATTTACCATCCTCGTCAATCAGGTAATATGCGGGTAAAGATTGTACTCCGTAAAGCGCTATTTCTTTAGCCTTCCATTCACCATCTGCATGATGGAATATGCCTTCAATTTTATACTTTGAAATTATTGCGTTGTCTTTAGTTGTATCATTATCAATAGATACATACACAAACTCTAACGGCTTATTTTTGGTTAGTTCTTTTATCTTGCTTTCTCTTATTATCTCACCAACACATTGCTTGCACCAGTTTGCCCAAAAACCCAGATATACCACTTTCCCTTTTAAGTCAGATAGTTTCATGTTCCGGCCGTCAGGAGTTTTTATATCAAAATCCGGGGCGGGCTGACCAGGAGCAAGCTTTTCAGCGATTGCTACCTGCTTTTCAAGTATTGGAAGATATTCACTGTGCAGCCAATGCTTTTTGAATTCGCTGAACATGTATTCTGTCTTTTCTACAGATTGGTTCCTGGCACGGCCGTATAAATTCTGAGCCATATAATAAGCAGCACTCTTATCGGGTAGCAATTTATAGACAAGTTTTGTTACACTATCCTGAAACTTTCTTGCACCCATAGTATCATTCGTATAATAGGTATACCCGGCTGCTTTCAATTTTATGTCAAAAACGCCGGTAAGATATAACAGGTATGGGGGCAGCTGCAATAGTGAATCATAAAATGCATAGGGCATTTGTTTTACTACAGAAAAATTAATTTCAGGTATTGTATCTGTGTATTTTCTTGTTTTTATGATCGCGTGGGTCTGCGGATATTGCTGTATAAAAAAGTAATTGTAGTACTGAAAATATGCTGTCCAGTAACTAATAAATGACTTGGGTATACCAACATTGTGTTTTTCCAGAAACTCATTTTCTATTTTTTCTTCCTGTTCGATGCTCTTAATAAAATCTGCAGGTTCTTTATTTATGTGTGTTCTAATTTTCAGGGTATATTGGTTCATGCTGCCCTTTTCTATACTGTGCTGTGCAAGGAAATTTTGTATCTCGCTACCTTTTCCGGTATAATGAATGCTGCTATCAAAACGGGATGCATTTGCGGATAGAACAAGGCTATCGCCGGGTTGCAATATTATTTCTGCAAGTTTGTTGCCGTGAATTATTGTTGCTTGCGTATAAATACCATGTGGGACAGGAAACGTAAGAGAAAAATTTCCGTTCTTATCTATATGTGCAAAAAAATCTTTTGGGGAGTAGGCAATAAAATTATCATTGTAGCGAATTAATATACTATCGGAAACGGGGTTTAAAATTTTTCCTGAGAGCTTTACGTAGTCCTGCGCAAAAACTGTATTGGTTATTATTAACAGGGCAAAATAAAGTAATCTCATAATTAAGTGAAAAGTGAAAAGTGAAAACCAGTAAGTATTACCATATGTACTTTAATTATTCGGCTACTAATTCAGGTAGTGGGCGCGGAGTATATTTTTTCATTGCTTTTGCGATTGCGGCTATGTGATCCGGGGTGGTGCCGCAGCAGCCACCTACGAGATTTACCCAACCCTCTTTTGCCCACTCACCGATAACGGAAGCGGTATGCTCCGGGCTTTCGTCATACTCACCCATGGCATTGGGAAGGCCGGCGTTGGGGTAGGCGCTAACATAGCAAGCTGCTATCTGTGCGAGCTCTTCTATATGCGGGCGCATTTGCTCTGCACCAAGGGCGCAGTTGAGGCCAATGGAGAGTGGGTTAGCGTGCATTACGGATATATAAAACGCTTCGAGTGTTTGCCCGGAAAGTGTGCGGCCGGAGGCATCTGTGATGGTACCGGATATCATGACTGGAATTTTATTATGCTTAGTATCGCGGAAATATTTGTTGATGGCGTAAATGGCGGCTTTGGCATTGAGGGTATCGAAAATAGTTTCTACAAGGAGGATGTCTACTCCGCCATCTACCAATCCTTTTATTTGTTCATAATAGGCGTTGGCGACATCATCAAAAGTGACTGCGCGGTAGCCGGGATTATTTACATCGGGGGAGAGGGATAATGTTTTATTCATGGGGCCAAGGGCACCTGCTACGAAACAATCTACTTGCTGTTTGGTGTTGAGTTGGTGTTGATGAATGGCTTCGCGGGCGAGTTTTGCGGCGGCTACGTTTAGCTCGTAAGCGAGGGATTGCATATCGTAATCAGCGAGGGATATTGTCTGGCTGTTGAAGGTATTTGTTTCGATTATGTTTGCGCCTGCCTGGAGGTATTGGAGGTGTATCTCTTTTATAATATGGGGTTGTGTGAGGCACAGGAGATCGTTATTACCTTTTACATCTGTATGCCAGTCTTTAAAGCGCGCTCCACGATAATCTGCTTCCTGTAACTTATAGCGCTGTACCATGGTGCCCATTGCGCCATCGATGATAAGGATACGCTCATTGAGCAGATTTCTTAGTTTGGTCTCTGTGTTCATATAGCGAAGTTAAAGAGATAATAGGTGAAATGGTTAATTGGGTAAAAGGGTAATTGGGGTAAAGGGGCATGTTTGATTTTTTTGAAATTGGTTTAATTGTTTGGTTATCATGTGTATTGTGGTTTAAAATGTCGCATAAATGTCTCGTTATTATCCTGCTTTTTTGATATCACATATGTATTTTTAGTGTATTTGTGTAAAAAATTTTACGCATCTAATCCACTAATTCAATGTTGTGATTTGGATCGGCTGCCAGCGATCTTATTTAATGTTGATTTAGATTATCTTATAATCCGGTTTTCAGATGAATCATTACTCATTTTACTTAGACCTTCTTCTCTGTTCTTTCTTTGCTTCGCCACTTCGGCAAGCTCAGTGCAGGCTCCGAAAGAAACAAAAGAAAGACGACTTTTGTCGAATCGCTCCGCGCGAAAAGAGCCTCTACGCTGGATGCGCAAAGCTTCTATCACCAACATGGCGCTAGCTTTTAACCCTGCCCGGTAATTCTACTATGCTTGCTCAAGCGTGTGATGGTTCTATCATACTTCACCGGCATCAATCGTAAGGTCGGGCTAAAAAGGGCGACATCATGATCTGAACTTCAGATCTTCTATCATCTAAATAGTTAACTATGTAATTTCATTTTTCAAAGAACGGATGCAGAGGCTTGTACGCAGCAAATTGTGTGCTCTCCAAGAATATTCCAGTTTTATTTTTTAACGATATTGAAAGCTGTTCATAATAAATGGTATTTAGTAACAAGGGTAAATTTAGGATGTAACGGAAACAGACTTTAAAAAGTGCATGCACCTTTTTGAAGAAAAAATTTTCTGCGTAGGGGAAGGACCTCTCCCCGGCCCTCTCCGACGGAGAGGGTGAGGCCGAATGAGCGCTGTGGTATGAGAAAGGGGCCCCTCCGGCAAAATGCTCCGCATTCCG
>CAIRZD010000374.1 GCA_903882965.1 uncultured Bacteroidota bacterium | reverse complement strand
AGCCAACGTTTATAAAAAAAAGAGCGCCCAACACCCCTGCCAAACGCAATATGAAATTATCATATAATCTATTGTAAACTACTATATTTAAGAATTTATTTTTATTCCAAAATTGTTTTTTTGTCCCGTACTTATATCTTTGCAAACGCACAAAATTATTTCACTAATTAATATTCCGAAAACACAAAAACTAAAATCAGTATTATGGCAGACGTAAAAACGGCCCCGGCAAGACCAGCAACTCAACACGGCAGCGCAGGAAAGCCAAAGAACTCGAACAATTTTTTAATGAACCTTATAGTCGTAGCGGCTTGTATTGTGGCTGGGATTGTTGTATGGAAATTCGTATTAGGAAGCGATGGTAACTTCAGTGATGCTGCCAAAGAAAAAGCGAAGAATGCTTTCGGGCTTATGTTCCAGGGTGGATTTGTGGTACCTGTTCTTCTTGCTACACTTTTCACACTGTTGTGCTTTATTGTTGAGCGTGCGCTTACAATCGTTAAAGCAAAAGGTAAAATGGATGCAGGTGAATTCGTACGTAAAGTACAATACCACCTTGCTAATAAAAATGTAGATGCTGCAATCGCTGAGTGCGATAAGCAGGCTGGTTCCGTTGGCAATGTAATGCGTGCAGGCCTTGTAAAGTATAAGGAAATGACTACTAATAGCGAACTTGATACAGAGCAAAAAGTATTAAGTATCCAAAAAGAGATCGAAGAAGCTACTGCACTTGAGCTGCCAATGCTGGAGAAGAACCTCGTGTTCCTTTCTACCATTTCTTCTTGCGCTACCCTGCTTGGTCTGTTCGGTACGGTACTTGGTATGATCCGCTCGTTCCAGTCAATGAACACTGCTGGTGCTCCTGATGCTGCTGCCCTTGCGGGTGGTATCTCTGAGGCGCTTATCAATACCGCCCTTGGTATCAGCACTTCGTTCATCGCTATCATCGCATATAACTTCTTTACTACCCTCATTGATGGTATCACTTATGGTATTGACGAAAGCGGCTTTACATTAACACAAAGCTTCGCTGCTAGTTATAAATAATATACAGGTTGCAATAAAAAATATGCAACCCTCGTTTGTGGAATTTGAATGAAATAATGTCTTACAAGTGTGTTGCTTTGGTTTTTAGCTAAAGCACACACTTTTAGGTTTTTACTTTAACTTTTGACTTTATAAAATGCCTCACGTAAAAATTCCAAGGAAAAGCACACACATCGACATGACTGCCATGTGCGATGTGGCATTCCTCCTGCTCACGTTCTTCATGTTGGCTACTAAGTTCAAGCCCGAAGAACCGGTGGTTGTGAAAACACCTTCTTCCATATCAGATATACAACTGCCTGATGTAGATATCATGCTGCTTACAGTCGACCAGAAAGGAAGGATATTTTTCTCGATTGATAACAAAGTGAAACGCATGGCGCTTATAGAAGACCTTGCTTACAACGTAGGTTTGAAATTAACACCTGCCGAAAAAAATGAATTTGCAATCGATGCATCCGAAGGTATCCCGTTTTCACAGTTACCTACCTATTTATCATCAGGTCCGGAGCAAAGGAAAGCAATGGAAACAAATGCGCCCGGTATTCCTGTTGATACTTCTGTTTCATCAACGAATAACGAACTGGCGCAATGGATAAAAAGTGCAAGAAATACAAACCCTAAGCTCCGCATTTGTATCAAAGCAGATGGAGATGCTTCTTATCCAAGTGTCCATAAAATTATTAAAACACTCGAAGGCTGGAAGATATTTAAGTTTAACCTGATCACAAATCTTAAAGGAGTGCCTGCGGGTACTGCCGCGGCTGATGATATAGCTAAGAATGGTGGTAAAAGGCTGTAGTTGAAATAGTGAATGGATATAAAATTAGTTGAAATATAAAAATACTTTAGTGTTATGGCAGAATTAGATACCTCGGGCGGGGGG
This sequence comes from uncultured Bacteroidota bacterium, assembly GCA_903882965.1. Taxonomy (GTDB): domain Bacteria; phylum Bacteroidota; class Bacteroidia; order Chitinophagales; family Chitinophagaceae; genus Nemorincola. Next base: position 587 of record CAIRZD010000374.1, on the reverse strand, counting down.
CATAAAAAGGGCCCCGGAGTCAAAAAAGGTAAAAAATTAAGTACAAGGATTGATCTTACACCCATGGTGGATCTCGGGTTTTTGTTGATAACATTCTTTATGTTCACAACAACACTCGCCAAGCCAAAGACCATGGAAATCAACATGCCTTATAAAGATCCGAATATGAAGCAAGAGGATCAGAATAAGATCAAGAACAGCGTGGCGCTTACTATATTATTGAGCAAGAACCACCGTGTTTATTACTACGAAGGCATTGGTGATGACCCCGGTAAAGCCCCCGATCTGCAAATAACCGGGTTTAACCAGAAAAACGGTATCAGGGATGAAATAATCAAGAAAAAGAAAGCGGTGGATGCCATGAAAGCTACAGGCGCATTAGGCCCAAAGGATGAAACTACCGTTCTTATTAAACCCGATACCACTAGCACCTACAGCGACCTCGTAAACATACTTGATGAAATGAACATTAATGATATCAAAGTATACGCGATCATTGATATTTCCGACATTGAGCAGGGTTTTATCAAGGCTACGGAAGATGCCAGCGCTGGCACACCTGCCGGGAAATAATTTTTTTGAAATTT
>CAIRZD010000373.1 GCA_903882965.1 uncultured Bacteroidota bacterium | reverse complement strand
TACCTTTAACTATTTCAAAATAAATTGCCTTTTATGAAAAGAAAGATGCTACTCTTAACGCTTGCAATTCCGGTATTACTCAGCCAAAATGCGCAGGCACAAACTTCATCACGACTTATAGCTCAGGCCCATTGGAGCAGCAATGGCGCAACGTTGAACGCCAATGACTCAACGGCTTATTCTTATTCAAACGGAAGAGGCGGAGATTTGAATCATCTTTTAAAGTATGACCAATCTACTAACTGGATTGTTGATACCGGTGTATATAATAACAATTACTATTATCTGCAATCATTTGATGCCAATAACAACCTGTTAAGCACTATTACTCAATACTGGAATGGTACTGCATGGGTAAACTGGACAAATGTGCTTTATACATACAACAGCAATAATACCAAGGCTACTGCTATATACCAGTCATGGGGTGGTGCATCATGGGTGAATAACTCTCAGGATGTATATTCATATAATACCACTAACCAGTTGTTCTCTGATCAAAACAATGTATGGAACGGCCTTTCCATGACATTTACGCCAAACACACTGAAGATATACACATATGATGCGTCAAGTAATCTTATATCTGAAGTAGACCAGCAATATAGCACAGGTTCAGGTTGGACTTATACAAATGAAGCATTGTATACTTATTCAGGCACAGAGTTACTTACATCAACATATAATTCATGGAGCGGTTCTGCATGGGTAAGCAATTATATGTATACAAATTCATATGATACCAGCGGAGACCTTTTAACCAACCTGTACCAAACATATAGCGGCACAGCATGGGTTAATCAATCCCTGAAAGTATTCAGCAATTTTACAGCTACAGGCTCAAATTTAGCACAAACTGAAACTGACCAAACATGGGATACTACAGGTAGCGGTTCATGGAGTAATGTTAACCAGTATACTTATTCATACAACAGCTATGGTCAAATGACCTCATCAATTGGTGAATCATGGAATGTTGGTGTTGGTTGGGAGTTTGCAAGCGGAGATCCTGCTGCTTTCTACTACTACCAGACTTATTCTACAATAAATACCGGCGTAAAAACTGTTGTTAATAATGCCGGTAATGTAAATATTTACCCTGTACCTGCTCAAAACATTTTGAATATAGACCTTACATGGGCTCAGGCACAAACTGCTACAATCGCTATCTACGATATGAATGGCAGACAAATTAATACGCTTAATGTTCCTATGGGTACTCAATATCATGGCGCTGTATCAGTTAACAACCTGGCTGATGGCATGTACGTTGTGAGAATAGATGGTACACAAGGTCAAATTGTAAAACAAATAGTGGTAGCACACTAATCGGTTTTCATAAATAATTCAAAAAAGAGCGTCGTACCAACGACGCTCTTTTTTTGTATAAAACATAACTGCTACCTTTAACTTATGGCATCGCATCCTATTGGCGTTTTTGATTCGGGCTATGGCGGCCTCACTGTTTTTAAGTCTATAGCTTCATTACTGCCGCAGTATGATTACATATACCTTGGCGATAACGCGCGTGCACCTTATGGCAACCGTTCGTTTGATACAGTACACCAGTATACCCTGGGATGTGTAGAATGGTTTTTTAAAATGGGGTGCCCGCTGGTGATACTGGCCTGCAATACCGCTTCAGCAAAAGCCTTGCGCACCATTCAGCAGCAGGACCTGCCCCGCATAGCCCCCGATAAGCGCGTACTGGGCGTGATACGCCCCACTGCCGAAATAATAGGGAAATATACCCAGTCAGGGTCTGTAGCCGTTTTAGGCACCAAGGGCACCGTTAATTCAGACTCTTATAAGCTGGAGATCAATAAATTTTTTCCGGAAATAAATGTTTACCAAAAGGCATGCCCCATGTGGGTGCCGCTTGTAGAGTATGGCGAATACCAATCAGAAGGGGCAGATTATTTTGTAAAAAAATACCTCGATGAACTCCACTCCGGTGCTACCAATATTGATACCATACTGCTTGCCTGCACCCATTACCCATTACTGGCCGATAAAATAAAAAAATACCTGCCTCACGGGATAAACATTGTATCACAGGGGCCGATAGTGGCCGATAGTCTTGCCGATTACCTGGCACGCCATACAGAAATAGAACACCAGCTAACTAAAACCGGCAGCAAGCATTTTTATACAACAGACGATACTGCTGATTTTGACAACCATGCATCTGTATTCTTCGGAGAGAAAGTGCAGTCTGAATATGTGCACCTGAAAGGCTGATCATCTGACGTTGAATACTACAGTCAGCATCGCTGTAGACCTCACCACTTTACCTTTGTTAGTTGCCGGCTTCCAGCCGTGTATTGTTTTAACCACCCTTACCGCTTCTTTGTCAAAATCTTTATCACCACTGGTGCTGATGATCTCCGCATTTGCAATACTACCATCCGTTTCAACAATAAAAACTACTACAGCCTTACCTGCCGCAGCATTATCTACTGTGCGAAAATGAAAATTGCGTTTTATAAAATGATCCAGGCTGTCCTGCCCAAAAGGAAAATATGCCTTTATTTCCGGAGCATCATAAACACCCGCGGCATTTTGTTGTGGTTGGGATGCTGTAATACCCTTCGCATTTTGCGTTGCCTTTTGAGCATCTGATTTCCAACTATGCAATACGCAAAGTATCATTAAGATATATTTCATCCCGATAGGTTTACATATTTCTACGGTATTGCCCGCCCACTTCAAATAAGGCCTTCGTGATCTGGCCCAGCGAGCAGTACTTCGCGGTTTCCATCAGCGCCTCAAAAATATTTTTGTTGTGCACCGCCTTCTGCTGCAATTCATGCAGCATAGCGGCACTTTTATCTTCATTGCGCTTCCATAGGTTTTGCACTGTCTGTATCTGGAATTCTTTTTCTTCTGTAGTAGAGCGTATCACTTCCTGCGGAATAACCGTTGGTGATCCCTTCGAACTCAGGAATGTATTCACGCCTATTATCGGGAACTCTCCTGTATGTTTCAGCGTTTCATAATAAAGGCTTTCTTCCTGTATCTTACCACGCTGGTACATAGTTTCCATAGCCCCCAGCACGCCGCCACGCTCATTGATACGGTCGAACTCTGCAAGTACTGCTGCTTCCACAAGATCAGTCAGTTCTTCTATAATGAAAGAGCCTTGTATAGGGTTCTCGTTTTTAGCAAGCCCAAGTTCTTTATTGATAATAAGCTGTATAGCCATGGCCCTGCGCACACTTTCTTCGGTAGGCGTAGTAATGGCCTCGTCATAAGCATTTGTATGCAGCGAGTTGCAGTTGTCATAAATAGCATACAGCGCCTGCAGCGTAGTGCGGATATCATTAAAGTCTATCTCCTGCGCATGCAGCGAGCGGCCTGAGGTCTGGATGTGATATTTCAGCATCTGCGACCGCTCATTGCCTCCGTATTTCAACTTCATTGCTTTAGCCCATATGCGGCGTGCCACGCGGCCTATCACACTATACTCAGGATCTATACCATTGCTGAAAAAGAAAGAAAGGTTTGGCGCAAAATCATCTATATGCATTCCCCTGCTCAGGTAGTATTCTACAAACGTAAAGCCATTTGAAATAGTAAATGCCAGTTGTGAGATCGGGTTAGCCCCTGCCTCTGCTATATGGTAACCACTTATGGATACCGAATAGAAATTGCGTACTTTTTTATCTATAAAATATTGCTGCACATCACCCATTACTCTCAGTGAGAATTCTGTAGAGAAGATACAGGTATTTTGAGCCTGGTCTTCTTTCAGTATATCGGCCTGCACGGTGCCGCGCACAGATTGTAGTGTTTCTGTTTTAATTTTCTGGTACACATCAGCCGGCAATACCTCATCACCCGTCACGCCCAGCAGCATCAGCCCCAGCCCGTCATTGCCTTCCGGCAGCCCTCGCGCAACACCTCCCTCTCCTTCGGAGAGGGCCGGGGAGAGGTCATAATATGGTCTTGGCAATCCCTTCGCCTTGAAAATACCATCGATCTTTTTATTCACCTCATCCTCAAGCCCGTTAGCTTTTATATAAAGTTCGCACTGCTGGTCTATCGCTGCATTCATAAAGAAGGCGGTTATAGTAGGTGCCGGCCCATTGATGGTCATAGACACCGATGTCTTCGGGTCTGCAAGGTTAAACCCACTATACAATTTCTTCGCATCATCGAGGCAGCAAACACTTACACCCGAGTTCCCCACCTTGCCATAAATATCCGGCCTGTGTTCCGGGTCCTGCCCATATAGTGTTACGCTGTCAAATGCCGTACTCAACCTTTTTGCAGGCAACCCTTTCGATACGTAATGGAAGCGTTTATTGGTACGCTCCGGGCCACCCTCACCGGCAAACATACGCGCAGGGTCTTCACCCTCACGCTTGAACGGGTATATACCCGCCGCATACGGAAACTCACCCGGGAAATTCTCCATCAGCGCCCATTGCAGTATTTCGCCCCATGCTTCAAACCTCGGCACAGACACCTTTGATATTTGTGTGTGCGAAAGCGATTCGGTATGCGTCTTTATTTTTATTTCCTTGTCACGTACTTTATAAGTGTAGTACTCACCGGTATATTGCGCTTTCTTTTCTTCCCAGTGCTCCAGCAGGTATTTGTTCTTGGGGTCCAGGTCCAGCTCCACTTTGTGGTATACTTCCTGCAGCGATTTTATAAGGCGGTCTTTATCTTCTATTTTAGAAGCATTAAGTGTTTCTATAGTACTCTTTATACCAAAGAGTTTTTGCGCCACCTTGCTTTGGTCTTTGGCCCACTTATCATACTTGCGGTTGTTCTCGGTTATTTCACTCAGGTAGCGGGTGCGGTTTGGCGGAATGATGTATATCTTCTCGCTCATCTCATCCGTTATCTTGTAGCTGCTATGCAGCGGAGCATGAGTTTTATGTTCTAAAAGATCCATCATCGCCTTATACATCGTATTGGTGCCCGGATCGTTAAACTGTGATGCTATTGTGCCAAACACCGGCATATCATCCGCTTTCTTGTCAAAAAGTTTATGGTTCCTCTGGTATTGTTTTTTCACATCACGCAGCGCATCCATTGCCCCGCGCTTGTCAAACTTGTTGATCACCACTATATCCGCAAAGTCCAGCATGTCTATCTTTTCCAGCTGTGTGGCTGCGCCATATTCTGGTGTCATCACATACATGCTCATGTCGCAATGCTCCGTTATCTGCGTATCGCTCTGCCCTATACCAGATGTCTCCAGTATAATGAGGTCATAATTAGCCGCCTTCAAAATATTCACTGCATCATGTATATACCTCGATACTGCCAGGTTGCTCTGCCGCGTAGCCATAGAGCGCATATACACCCGGTCGTTGCGGATGGCGTTCATACGTATACGGTCGCCCAGCAGTGCGCCACCTGTCTTGCGCTTAGTTGGGTCTACAGATATGATACCTATGTATTTATCCTTAAAGTCTATCAGGAACCTGCGCACCAGCTCATCCACCAGCGAGCTTTTACCCGCACCTCCCGTACCCGTAATACCAAGCACAGGAGCCTTCGAAAGTGCTGCCTGCTCCTTCACCTTTTTCAGTGCCGCCTGTGTCTCGGGCAGCTCATAATAATTCTCCGCTGCCGATATCAGGCGCGCTATTGATTTCACATCTTTCTCTACCAGGTGCCCCGGCTCACCATTCAGGCGGTTGCCTGTAGGGTAGTCGCTTTTTTCCAGCAGGTCGTCTATCATGCCCTGCAGCCCCATAGAGCGGCCATCATCCGGCGAGTATATCCGCGTGATGCCATAATCCTCCAGCTCCTTTATCTCAGTAGGTAGTATCACACCGCCGCCGCCGCCAAATATTTTTATATGCCCACAGCCCGCTTTTTTCAGCAGGTCATACATATACTTGAAGTATTCCACATGCCCGCCCTGGTAGCTCGTTATGGCTATGGCATTGGCATCTTCCTGTATGGCGCAGTCCACCACCTCCTGCACACTGCGGTCATGGCCCAGGTGTATCACCTCGGCACCGCTTGCCTGCATCACACGGCGCATGATATTTATAGATGCATCATGGCCATCAAACAACGATGCGGCCGTAACAAGGCGTATTTTATTCTTTGGAGAATAAGACATATGATAAAAAGTATTGAAATCTACCTGTAAAGGTACAACTTTAGTGCATTTTTATTGTTGTCCAGGCTTATTTACTACTATCAGTGTCCGTTGCGTCGCACACTTGTACTTTCTGTTTATTATTGAACTTTTTACATTAATTGCATACTAACTATTGTTCCTATACAATTTAAAATTTTATATTATTTTGTGTGTTAAAAAAATAACATTGGCAATATATGCATATGCAGACGAAACAATTTTCACAATAAATGAACAAAATAAGTCAGAAGGTATAGGCTGTGGGATTTTAATATGCAAAGAAGAAATCAATGAATCAATTATTAAGGACGCAATGGAATTGCTCATTAATGATGGGGAAATTGATTTACAACGTGAAAAAGAAACAATTGAAAATGGCTTTTTTCATGCTTCAAGAGACAGCCCTAATGCACACTCCCATTTATGTAATATTATTAACAAGAAGGTTAAAGGAATTTTTGACTTTACATTTTTTTCTGTTGACTCAAAATCACTTAAAGAAAAGAAAAAGAAAGAAAGAATTTTTGAAAAATGTTTAAGTAGCTCAAGTATTGAATTTTTTAACTCTTTAGAAGAAGTTATTTTAGTTATCGAAGGAAGACCAGATTTAAAGCAGCAACATACAGAAGATTGGAAAGCAAAAATTTATGACCTTTTGGAAGGAGCTTCATACCATGCGCCATCTTTTAAAACATATTTTCCAAAAATCACTGTTCAGATTGGAAATAAGAATACTCCTGGGTTACAGGTTACTGATTTTATACTTTGGTGTTTAACTAGAGCTAATAAAACACCAAAAAATATTGAATGGTTTAAACGAATTAGATTTCTTACTTGGCATGAATCTAAAGATAAAAATGAGCAGAATAGAAGTAAATATTATTTAAATGAAAAACCTATTTTACTCAATTGGAATTACCCATTTAAATTCACGGAATCTGAAACTAATGAAGAACTTATTTATGGTTATATAAACCTAGAGCGTTTTTTTTGGCATCTTGGAGAAGCTGATTTTAAAGACGATAACTTTCATTTATTTGCAGACTTTAATGCACTTGCCACACTATGTAAAAGTCTATCTCAATTTTATCCTCAAAACTTAGAAAATATAGCGCGCGTATTTATCCGCTTATTTGATAGTTTACCTTTATATTCTCAAATTGAAGATTCAGATCATGAAACATGGAGAAGTCTATTTCACGCGAAGCACGTCGCAACTCTTTTAATTATGAAGGGCTTTATGCATACAGGAAGAACTGAAGACTATCTTCAAAGATGGCGATATGAAATGTTATCAATACGTTTACTTGAATTTAAAACTATCATGGAGCAATAATAATTATTGATGCTAAAACCTTATACAATTCTTCAATTCAAATATTTTTGTGCCATTATAAATAAACACAATGACAACAGCAGAACAATTTAAGATTTGGCTAGAAACCATCTATATCTCCCCTATGACAGGAAAACCATTAACTACCGGAAACCAATATGTAACGGGAATAAATACACTCAATAAAAAGCTTAAGTTAAAAGGAGAAGGTATTTTTGATGAGAATACAGATCTTGTCCATATAAGAACGCAAATCGACTTGCCAATATATTGGCAGAAGGATCAGTCAAGTCACTTCAACGCTTTTGTAAGATTCCGCGACTTTTACATAGAAAGACAT
>CAIRZD010000372.1 GCA_903882965.1 uncultured Bacteroidota bacterium | reverse complement strand
GGGGTTACAACTTATTTATGGCACCCGGCACTTTATATGAATGATCCGGGTTCTTCCGCTCCATGGGTACATCCGCTTACCTCACAATCCTATTGGGCAATAGCAACCAGCCAGTATGGGTGCCTTGATACAATATCAGCCAATATTGTAGTGCAGCCGGCAGCGGTATTATACTTGGGCGATTCTGTTACACTATACCCCGGCCAGTCTTACCAGATGAATCCACAAACTAACTGTGTAACTTTTGTGTGGCTTCCGCCTGCCGGGCTTAGCGGTGCATTTATCTCGGATCCACTTGCCACACCTGATGTCAGCACTAAATATATAGTGTACGGCACAACTGAATGGGGGTGCACAATTTCAGACTCGATCAATATATACATTGACCCGGAAACATTGCTGGCATTGCCCAACGCATTTACTCCTGGCAACGGTTCGAATAATCTCTTTAAAATACTAAAGAACGGTATCGCAACGTTAAACTATTTCCGGATCTACAACCGCTGGGGCAACCTGGTTTATGAGAGTAATAATATAGATGCGGGATGGGATGGCACTTACAATGGCCAGCCCCAACCTTTTGATGTATATGTTTATGAAGTAGAAGCTACAACAAGTACCGGCAAGATTTTTCACAAGACAGGTAACGTCACTTTAATAAGATAAGCATGTTTTCAAAGCGATTTTTAAACAATTAATTAGGTGGTTTAAAGAATAGTTCAAATGCCATTTGTATGAAAAAAGTAATCCCTATTTTACTTCTTATTTGTATAGTTGCAAAGAGCAAAGGGCAATCTTTTTACCTACCTGTTGGTGTTACTGTTTCCACCGGTGCTGCTTCATGGAATATGACCCCTGCTGCAGCTTGTACAGGAGCTTATCTTACAGGCGCTATATGGTGCACTACGCCTGTTAATTTCAATAACCCATTCACACTTACTTTTCGGACAAATGTTGATATAGTCCGGGGCATCGGCGCTGATGGAATATGCGTTGTATTCGGACAAAACCTAACTCCAACATCAATAAATGGTTATGCGGGATATATAGGATACTATAATCCTGATACGGCAACCCCAAATCCACAGTTCCTGCAATCTTTTGCAGTTGAGTTTGATATCTTCAATAATTATCCCATTGTTAATGACCCATCAGGAATGAATGATCATACAATGATATCAAGAGATGGCAATCCATACAATGTTACACCGGGTAGCGCCCCGGTTCCGATAAGACCTTCCGGCACTACTATAAAAGATGCCACTTATCACAATTATAAAATAGTCTGGTGCCCTGCAAGCATAACAATGACTGTCTATTTTGAAGATTCTCTTCGTATCACCAGCCATTTTGATTACAGGACGATATTCACTTCAACTACCCCAACAGTTAATTGGGGGATAACTGCCGGGATAGGTAGCTCATGCAGCGACCAGTTAATTCAGGATATAGTAATGACTGCAACCAGTGACACTACTTATACCCATACTGATACATCTGGTTGTGGGATAGCCAGTATATCTGCACCATCAGGTTATGTGTCTTATCATTGGAATAATGGAGATACTACCTCTGTGATCCCTATTTCCGGGCCTGGGACTTACTGGGTCTCTTATGCAGACCCGGGTACTTGTGGGTATGTTGTAGATACTTTTCATGTTGTTAATACCTGTGCCTGTGATGTGATCAATATGCCTGATTCATTGCATCTTTGCATGGGGGGTACAGTCACTTTACCTGCTACATTAATTGGCAGTGATTCAATTATTAGTTATACCTGGACTCCGGCAACCGGCTTATCAAGTACCACGATATTAAACCCACTTCTTACAGCTACTACTTCGGGTTGGTATTACCTCACTGCAAATTCGGGTACCGGCAACCTTGTAGTGAATGGTGATTTCAGCGCGGGCAATACCGGCTTCAGCACCGGGTATACATTAGAATACCCAGCACCGGCATCAGTCCCCAGTCATTATGCTGTTGCCACTAACCCTATTTTGTATGATAATTTATGGCCTTCAATGGGAGACCATACTACAGGTACTGGCAATATGTTAATCGTAGACGGTTATCCAACATCAGGGGTAAATTTTTGGTGTGAGACACTTACAGTAACTCCAAATACCAATTATCTTTTTTCGGTATGGACTGCGTTACTTTATCCGCCCGAACCTTTGGTTCAATTGACAATTAACGGGGTAAATATCGGTACATTTTCTTCAACTATTACTGCTGCGCAGTGGGTTAATTATCAAATTACGTGGAATAGTGGCACTGCGACATCTGCCAGTATTTGTATGACTGACTTGGATACAACATATGAGGGTAACGACTTTGCCATAGATGATATTTCATTCCAGTCTGGGTGCATTGCAAAAGATAGTATTTATATCAAGGTCACAACGGCTGATACTTCTTTCTCGCATACAGATACAAGTGTATGTGCATTGTTAGGCACCATAATACTTAACGCTCCCTCGGGATATATTACACCTATTTGGAGCACAGGTGCAACTACATCATCGGTGACAGTAACAGATTCAGGCACTTACTGGGTGAAAACTACAAGCGACTGCATATTGAAAGTAGATACCATTAATATAGCTGCTATCGCGGCAAAATCCGGTTCATTTGCAACCGATACAGCACTGTGTATGGGCAGTGTAGCAACACTAAATGCTCCTCCATTCTTTACCGCGCATATTTGGAACAATGGGGATACTACATCGTTTATTATTATAAATTCAGCAGGCAATTACTGGGTAACAAACCAAAACATACCCAACTGCTCGATAGCGATTGATACGATTCATGTCGCGGCTATAGCACTACCGGTAGTAGCGCTAGGGAATGATACTGCGCTTTGTCCCGGCGATTCAATAGTGATTGGCAGCCCTGAGCTTTCTGGTACTTTTTTATGGAATACAGGTAGTATAGCACCGGCAATAACAGTTTCTCAGGGTGGAACATATGTGCTTACAGTGACACAAAATGGGTGTAATGCCTCTGATACAGTAAAAATTACCCAATTAGCACTACCCACTCTTAACCTTGGCCCCGACACTATATTGTGTAAGGGCGATATGTTTACGCTCACTGCAGGTATTGATTCGGTATTATGGAGTACAGGGGTAACAGCAATGAGCATTATCGTAATAGATTCAAGCACCTATTGGGCTTCTATAACTAACAGATGTGGCACGGCCCGTGATTCTATTAATGTAGGCTTTGAACCGTGTGATTTGTATTTCCCATCCGGTTTTACACCCAATAATGATGGCAGAAATGATATTGCGAGGGCAATAGGCTACTTAAGCAAGTACAGGGATTATTCTCTCAGCATTTATAACCGTTGGGGACAGCGGGTATTTTATACAGAAGATATTTATGCAGGCTGGGATGGCACATTTAACGGTGTGAAACAAGAAGTTGATGTTTACTTTTACATGATCTTTTATACTTTGGAAGGCAAGAGGGGTATGTTGAAGGGCGATATCACATTGATAAGGTAATACTATATGTTGCCTGATGATAATTGTTACCTATAGTGTTTATTGCTATAAAGCGCGAGGAATAAATTATTTTTTTGCTAAAACAATAGTAAATTCGTCTTACAACAGAACCAATATTGAAAAAACGCACGCTACTTATTTTTCTTCTTTTATCAGGATACCTTATCCAGGCTCAGCAAATAAAGGTATATACAGAGAAAGACTACGCCCGGAATCCGCTATGGATCAGTATGATAAAAGACACCACCGTTAACTTTTTTGAAGCGGAGAAAGCCTATAAAATTTATTTTCAGTACCATCAAAAACCGGGTGGCGAACATGATGTTATAGGCGAGCATGCTAAAGGACAAAAAAGTCCATCAAAAAAGGTTCGTCGTGAATTACAGGAAGAAGATCATATGCGGATGGAAGTAAAAAAATACGAACACTGGCGGCAACGTATGCTCCCTTATGTACAATCTGATGGCACCATACTCACTTCTTCACAGCGCATGCAGATATGGAAAGATCATAAGAATAAATAGTTACAAAAAAGTTATCGAAATGAAATTACATTCGTTGTTTATACTAATGCTGGTAACATTGTCTCCCAATGTATTTGCCCAGCCTGCAGTGGGGAGTTGGTCAAATACCGGCCCGGTTTTATTTCCTGTAAATGTGAGTGGACAAGTAAATGGTATGGGACGTGTATGCCAGGTGAAATTCCATCCTTCTGATTCTTTGAAAATATATGCAGTCAGTGCATCCGGAGGATTATTCATTAGTAATAATAACGGTCTTGCATGGACCCCGACCCCCGGCACTGAACAGATGCCCCAAACTGCTTGTTCTTCCGTTTGCATTGATTATACAAACGATAATATCATTTATCTTTCTACGGGAGATCCGGATTATTATAATGATGATTATGGCATTTGGAAAAGTACGGATGGAGGTAGCACTTTCACACCTGCAAATACGAATATAGGCAACCGTATGGCGATTGAAATAATTATGGACCCTAACAACCATAACAATCTTATAGCTGCTACTGATGACGGTATATGGAAAACTACAAATGCTGGCACTACATGGACGGAAACATGGGTAGGTGGTGATTTTAGAAGTATGAAACTCAAGCCTGGCAGTACACAGATTTTATATGCTGCTACGAGTAATGGGTTTTATAGAAGTACAGATATGGGTAGCACCTGGACCAATATTACCGCCGGCGTAGTGGTGCCATCGGGTAATCAGGGACTGAGAATTGCTGTGAGTGCGGCTGACACAAATGTAGTATACATCGGTACTACTGATGGGTTAGGTGAGATATTGAAATCAACCGATGGAGGATCAACGTTTACAAATATATATACCAGTACTACCCAATGCATAGTTTGCTATGATTCTACGACAACTTCCGGCTCACAAGGTTATTATAATTTCAATATCACTGCTAACCCGGCAAATGCAAACGAACTGCTCTTGGTTTCTCATTGTGTTTGGCGCTCTACCGATGGAGGATTAACATGGAGCTGGCGCACACAATGGTATGACCAGGTACATACGGATATGCATGATATCGAATTTAACCCTTACAATTTAAATCAAAGGTTCAATGCAAATGACGGAGGCGTATGGTTGTCAACAGATACGCTCGCTACTGCATGGTCTCCCCGGAGTGACGGCCTTTCGGCAACCGAGATTTATCATGCCGCACAAAGCCCGGTGGTGAGGCAGTTAATAAGTATAGGTTCGCAGGACAACGGTGAAATGTATTATGATGGTACATGGAAAACCAATCGGGGCGGTGACTGGAGTGCGCGCTGCAATTTTGATTATTTAGGAAATGGTACTGTATATTATGACGATGGCAATCGCAGGAATCTTTTGCCTTTAGGTGGTGATCAGACATATAACCTGCCATCTGCGAGCACTGCTGCATTTCATATTGAATTTGTCCCTTCACTTACTAATGTTGCATTTATTGGTACTGATAGTTTATGGCGTTCTGATAATATAAATACCGGAGCACCTTCATGGACATTGATCAACCCGGTAAATATAAATATTCAAAGTGTTGCTTCATGCAGCGCTGATAGTAGTATACTATATTTTGTTACAGATAACAGGCACCTGTTAAGGAGCAATAATGCTTTATCGCCTACCCCTGTATTTACTACGCTCATAGCTCCTGCATTTACTAACATTATGGCCAGTATAGCCACAGATAAATACAATAGAAACGTCGTATACCTGAGTTGCAATGATTCTTTGTATCGCTCCACTAATCAGGGTGTAAGCTGGACAAATATTACTTATAACCTGCCGGGATTGAATATTCTTAAAGTGATAGCTGATGGATACTCTACCAAACAAAGATTGTTTGTTTGTGAAGGCAACTATGTTTATTATAAAGACAGCACTACAAACACATGGACTATCACAACAGGCCTTCCCACAATCCCACAGTATTCGGATTTGATGATCTATAATGATAGCACCTCTGCCAGTATACTAAGACTATCTACATATGGGAGAGGTGTATGGGAATGTAATATCCTCAATAACCTCCCGCCCACAGGCAACTTTGTTGCTGATAAACAATACTTATGCCCCGGTGATACGGTACATTACAACAAAAACCTTTATGGTAATTTCACTTCATTTTCATGGGGTTTCCCCGGTGGTGTACCCGCTACTTCTACCGCCGATAGTCCGGTTGTAGTTTACACTGCTACCGGTACTTATAACGCTACACTTACCGTATTAGGTGCAGTAGGTAACGATACAATAATCAAGACAGCTTACATTGTTGTGTCAGATGGTACGGGCGGCTCGATAACAGAGGGTTTCGAGGAAGCTACTTTCCCTCCAAACCCTCAATGGTACCAGGTTTCACAAAGCGGTACTTTCTGGCAACAATCAAGTTTGTGCGGAGGTTATGGAGCAAGTACGCACAGCATGTATTTTGATAATTTTGACAATGACGCCGGCGGCCGTCATGACAGGATAATAACACCCAAAATTGATCTCACCTTTGCTACAAGTGCCTACATAACATTTGATGTCGCTTATTCTTTTTATCCCGGTTATCATGACAGCCTGATGGTAGAAGTCTCCACTGACTGTGGAAAATCATTTACCTCCGTTTATGAAAAAGATTCTACTATACTTGCTACCGCTCCTGATACCACAGTTTCGTTTGTGCCTGATGCAACGCAATGGAGAACAGATACTATTTCACTCACATCTTATCTTGGCAGCCACATTCAACTCGCATTTGATAACATTGGGCATTATGGGGAGAATTTATATATTGATAATATAAACATAAATGTGCTCCCAACTGCTGCAAAACAAATTACTAATGAAAACAACATAACTGTATTCCCTAATCCCGCAAAAAATTTGGTGACAGTTAATGCAACAGGTCTTAATACTAATAAAGTCAGTATTACATGCTATAATGAAGCAGGTGCCCGTATGGCCCAAAAATCGGAATTAGTAAATAAAGGTGTTTTAAAGACCTCATTCAATGTATCCGGTTTTCCTTCCGGGGTTTATGAATTACTCATACAATGTGATAACGGTAGCAGGTTTACAAAGCAACTTATAGTTCGGTAATGCTATTGTATAGCATCCTTATCTCCGATAATATTGCATAATGCATGAAGGCAATATGTATTGTATTCATTTCGTGACAATTTTGAGCTAAATTTCCAATGTTAAGAAATTATTAAGTCTTTGTTATCATTTTTAAAGCCCGATAATTGCAGATAGTTTTGCGATGTTAATTTTATATTAAGAAATTGTTATGTCGTTCGATACCGTATTGAAATTTTTCCTGCCCAAAGACCGTGTATTTTATGGTTTATTTGAAGAAGTTTCTGCTTCATTGGTGCAGATGGGAACAACCTTTAGCAAAGCTTTACAAGAGGAGGATCTATCTAAAAGGGATGAAATCCTGAAAACACTCGAAGAACATGAGCATAGAAACGATGAGATAACACACCGTATTTTTATAGAGCTTGGTCGTAATTTCATCACTCCGTTTGACCGCGAGGATATTCATTACCTCGCTACTTCGCTCGATGATATCGCTGATTACATATGGGGTGCAGCAAAGCGTATTGTCAATTACCAGATAAATGATGAATATAACACCCTGCCTGCTTTTGCTGAAATAATATCAAAATCTATTGCTGCCATAAATACCTGCGTTTATGGATTAAGAGACATGAAAGATCTGCGGGCTATTACTGGGGCTTGCGTATTGGTAAACAGCCTTGAAAATGATGCAGATGACCTGTTGGATAGTACACTACTCAAATTATTCTCCTCGCCTATAACCGCTGTAGAGTTGATAAAGCAAAAAGACATTTACCAGATGCTGGAAACCGTGACTGATAAATGCGAAGACGCGGCAAATGTCATAGAGTCTATTATCATAAAATATTCATAACAGCCGGGTATGTCTCTACTGCTTATAGTCATCCTGGTTTTAGCTTTAGTATTTGATTACATCAATGGCTTTCATGATGCCGCTAATTCTATTGCAACAATCGTATCCACAAAAGTGCTGACGCCTTTCCAGGCGGTAGTTTGGGCAGCTCTTTTCAATTTTGTGGCTTTTTTCATATTTAAAGATCATGGAGTTGCCAATACCATAGCCAAAACAGTGAAGGAAGAATTTATCACTTTACCGGTAATTCTTTCGGGGCTTATAGCAGCTATTGCGTGGAATCTGCTTACGTGGTGGTATGGCATACCTTCCAGCTCATCTCATACGCTTATAGGAGGTTTCGCCGGCGCTGCAATTGCGCATGCAGGCTTCCATGCCGTAAATTCAGATCCTATAATTAAAACAGTGTGTTTTATTGTATTAGCGCCATTAATGGGAATGGTAATGGCCTTTATCATTTCACTATGGTTTATTTATTCTTTTCGCAGGGGGCCTTTGCCTAAGATCATATCTCTGGCTGTGCTTACAATTACTATACTCTTATTATCAAATGTGATGGAGACAGATCCCACTCATTTGAAGGGGCACTCGGGAAATCACTTATTAGATATTATTTCCGACACGAAAAATTTTAAATGGATGCTCATCGGGTTTATTTTAACTGCCATGAGCATATTTACTATGTTTCTTGGGTCATTGAATACTGCCCGGTCTACATTATATCTTAAACGTTTTCAGCTGGTTTCATCAGCAGCATTCAGTATTGGGCATGGTGGCAATGATGCGCAAAAAGTAATGGGTATTATCACCGCCGCTTTGATAAGTACACACTACATACATTCTTTTTCTGAGATGCCAGTATGGGTGCCGCTTGCCTGTTACTCCGCAATTGCCATGGGAACTATGAGTGGCGGATGGAAGATCATAAAAACAATGGGTACCCGTATCACAAAAGTCACACCCTTTGAGGGCGTTGCTGCTGAAACCGCCGGTGCAATAACTTTATTTCTTACCGAAAACCTGAAAATCCCCGTAAGTACCACACATACAATAACCGGTTCTATAATAGGTGTAGGTGCCACAAAGCGATTGTCGGCAGTACGTTGGGGAGTTACTATCAACCTTTTATGGGCATGGATTCTTACCATTCCAGTCAGCGGGTTGCTTGCGGCCGGGGTCTATTATCTCGTGAGTTTTTTCCTATAGTGTTTAACATATATTTATACCTGTCTTGCTTTAAGTAAGCCCGTTTTTCGGTACTTTTGCAGATTGCCTTTTTTGAACTGGAGAACGGAAAATGTCGCTACCCCCAATACTGAAATACGTTTATAACCATGGCACCGAAGAGGTGATCAGGCGTGGTAAAAAGATTTTTTATACATCAGGTGTGCAAATGCTTGATGTTGATCACCTGCTCGAGCAGGTCAGGTTTCGTGTACGAAACGACCTGTATCAGAATTATTATACAGTAACTATTAATAAATACCTGCAACCTCGCGAGTTATCCGTAAGGTGCCAGTGCCCATACAACCTTGGAGAGATATGCCGCCATGAGGTCGCAGCCCTCTTCCAGCTCAATGATATTCTGCAAAGTGGCTTTTTTGAGAATACCAACATTGTTTATGATCAAAAGCATACTGTAGTCCGTATGCGCCAGATCACCAAGCAGATGATGCTCATATTTACCGCCCCCGATGCACTGGAAAAAGCTGAGAAAATAGCAAATGGGAGTAGGGTAGTTATCATTTCTAATAAAAACGACCGTATTGAAGCTAACGTTCCTGATGAGGATAAGATATACCATGTAACGGTAAAACAAAATGAAGAACGTTATTTCGATACATCATGCAACTGTTCCGAAAATACCCATCCCCTCTGTACTCATAAAGCAGCTTTGTTTTTACAGGTATTAAAAACATTTGGCGCACAGTATTTTTCCTCAATGCAGAATTGGGATGTGCAAAAAAATAAACTCCTGGAGCAATACGGCTACAGTCTTAAGGATGATCTTACTAATAAGTTTGAGTTTACCTATGAAAATAATAAACCCTTTTTAAGAGTATTGGATTCCTCTATAAAGAAAATAGAGTCAAAACAACATTTTAAAGAGGCGGTCGTAGAAACGGCAGTAGCAGCGCCTCCACGCGAAGAAAAAAGACTAGGGATAGTGCTTGACACAAGCATAAAAACTTTCCCATTTGTTGATGTGCTGCTGGTTGCCGGTGCTGTTGATGAAGAGGAGCGCAAAATGGTTGGTGGCATTGAAAAGCTGGTATTGAACCAATATATAAATCCTACCTGGTACAAACAGGAAGATCGGGATCTGTTGCCTGTAGTCAGGAAATTTTTGCCCGAAGAGCTACTGAAATTTTTGAAGAAAAATCTACCATTCGGAGATTTTCTTCATGATTATGAAAGTATTTTAAAAGATGTGCCGCAAGAAGAGGTTAAGGAGCAGGTTTGGGAATATTTATTGCCCAAATATCAGAAGCTGTTCGGCAGGTATTCGGCTTATCCATTTGTTTATGTTAAGAAATCAGGCAAATTATTATCATCAACAGGGCTGGAGCAGGTAGAGTTTTCTGAAAGGTTTGCACACCCCCAGCTGATCGTAAAAAAGGAAAGTAAAGATTATACCGTTTTATTGGAGTGGATAATAGATAATAACGCTATTCCGCATAAAGAGATCACTATTCTTAATTCAGCATTGCTTCGTTATGACGACCGCGTTTTTTGTATAGGTAGTATACCCGAGATACAACTTTCTGAAACATTTTATCCGCAAGGTAAAATGAAGATACCCGTCAGTGAATGGCAGGTTTTTTTGAAAGAAAAATTAATGGTTTGGAGCAATAAGGTACATGTGCATTTTTCAGAAGAGCTGACTGAGCATATCTACAAAGCAAAACCTGCATACCGTTTATACCTCTATGAGCGCGAAAATATACTGGTATTACAACCGGCATTTGTCTATAATGATATAGAGATTCGACCCGGCTATTTTGGTGATGTGGTGCAGCCTGAAAATGGCATTGTGAAGATCATACAACGCAATGAGACGCTGGAGAATGAATATATGGAGTTGCTTAAAACATTGCACACCGATATTCAGTTTAATAAAAAGGACAATTTCTATCACCTGCCCGGCACAGTGGTATTGGCCAATAATTGGTTCTATAGATTTACAGAATTACTACATGAATGGAATGTAGAGTTACTTGGCTTTGAAGGTTTAAAAAACCTTCGGGTAAATGTACATAAGCCCGAAACGCAGGTACAGGTGAGCAGTGGCATTGATTGGTTTGATGCATCTGTTGAATTAAAATTTGGTGAGCAGGTTGTTTCTATAATTGAAGTTAAAAAGGCATTGGCTCAACGCCAGAATTTCGTGAAGCTCGGCGATGGCTCTATTGGTTTGTTGCCGGAAGAATGGCTCCGGAAGTATAGTTTATTGCTGAAGATGGGCGAAACCAAGGGCAATAAAATAAGACTTAAAAAATACCATTTCAGTGTACTTGATGAATTGCTTTCTGAAATTGACGAAGATGAATTGCAGAAAGATCTTGAAGTAAAGAAAGGCAAACTGGAAAATATATTAACAAACGACTTCAGTTTAATTGCCCCTCCCGAGCATTTAAAAGCAACCCTGAGGCCCTATCAGTTAGCCGGTTTCCAATGGTTATTATTTTTAAACGAGGCCGGCTGGGGTGGTATACTGGCTGATGATATGGGTCTTGGCAAAACAGTTCAGACGCTTACATTCTTCCAGCACTATAAAAATATTAACCAGGGTGCAAAATTTATGGTGGTATGTCCTACTACATTGATGTACAACTGGGAAAATGAAATAAAAAAGTTTACTCCTGAATTGACTCACATCATTCATCATGGCCCAAAACGAAATGTAAACCCTGAAGCATACATTGGTTTTGATATCATCATTACCACTTACGGCACTATGCGCAGTGATATCAAAGCGTTTAAAGAAATTCCGTTTGATTATGTAGTGCTTGATGAATCACAATCTATTAAGAATCCACAGTCACAGGTGGCCAAAGCTTCCTTGTTATTGAATAGTAAGAACCGTCTTGCACTCAGTGGTACACCGGTGCAGAATAATACTTTTGATCTTTATGCGCAAATGAATTTTCTCAATCCCGGCATGCTCGGAAGCAGGGAATTTTTTATGAGCGAATTTGCTACCCCTATTGATAAATTCAGGGAAGATGAGGTGAAGCTGCAACTACGCAAACTCACATATCCTTTCTTACTGCGCCGCACAAAAGAGCAGGTGGCAAAAGATCTGCCTGAAAAAACAGAAACAATATTATACTGTGAGATGGGAGTGGAGCAACGTAAGATATACGATGCATATCGAAACACTTACCGCTCTCAGATTCTTGGAATGATCGAAGAACGGGGTGTCGAAAAATCTCAGATGCATATATTGCAGGGCCTTACAAAGCTCCGGCAGATATGCGACTCACCCGCTATCATGAACGAAGAAGAACGCTTTCATAACTATTCTATAAAGCTTGATGAATTATCCCGCGAGTTAATAGAAAATGTAGGTGATCACAAAGTACTGGTCTTTTCACAATTCCTCGGTATGCTCGCGTTGATAAAACAAAAGCTTGATCAGGAAAATATCAGTTATGTATACTTTGATGGCAGCAGCACCTCTTCTGAGCGCGAAGCAGCCATCCAGGAGTTTCAAAATAATCACGAATGCCGTGTATTCCTTATCTCCCTTAAAGCCGGTGGTATTGGGTTAAATCTTACTGCCGCTGATTATGTATACATCGTAGATCCTTGGTGGAATCCTGCAGTTGAACAGCAAGCAATTGATCGTACACACCGTATTGGCCAAACTAAGAACATTTTTGCATACCGCCTTATTTGCAAAGACACACTTGAAGAGAAAATGCTACAATTACAGGAGCGTAAGCGCACATTGGCCAATGACCTTGTATCTGATGATAGTGCATTCCAAAAACGGCTTACCAAAGACGATATAGAATTCCTGTTCAGTTAATACATTATTATCCGGAGTACTATAGATGTTTATGCAAAACCTCTATGCCTGCAATAAGAACAACCAGGGCAGTCACTCGCCTGATCATTAAAGGGTTAAATTTATTGACTCCTAGCCGTGCCCCCACCTGCCCGCCAATCAGCACAGCAGCGCTCAGTAAGCCGATGTGTGTATAATTAATTTCTTTGGTTGCCACAGATAGTTGCCCTGCTATGCCGGAAATGGAGTTTACTAAAATAAAAAAACTGGCTGTTGCTGCTATCTTTTTAGGAGTATCCCACTTCATCAGGTTGAGTATAGGTGATAGAAAGATACCACCGCCTATACCCACCATACCCGATAAAAAACCAATAGTACCGCCTATACCGGCATCTTTGGCATAGTTGTTTTTCAGTAAAGTATTTTCTTCTTCGAGGCGTTTTGTTTTTATCCAGAGTAAGATTGCCGCAACGATCAGGCTGCACCCAAGTATAATAAAAAAAGCCTGCTCACTTAATTTTAGCCGCGCCCCTAAAAAAGCCATCGGCACACTGACCACCACAAGTGGGATGACTTTCTTCCAATCCACTTGCTTATGTTTGATGAAGATTATTGTCCCTCCGGTCACTACTATTATATTGCATATCAACGCGGTCATTTTCATTTCCTGGAATGGGAATGCAAAAAACGTCAGCACAGCAAGATAACTCGACCCACCACCGAAACCCACAGATGCATACACAAATGAAATTACTAAAAAGAAAAAAATGACTTCCCAATGCTCCATAAAATATAAGTTCAAAAATCAATGGCTCAATAATATGTACTAAGTTACTGCCATATTCACAAGCAAAGCCCCTTTAGGGATTTGGGGTTTTTACTTACCATAAATATAATAGAATGTAAGCCGCCACACAGCATCTGTACCTTTTATACCCGTCACATTAGCGTTCAGCAGGTCATTAGCAGTGTTTTGACTGAGCGATGATGTATAAGTATTTAACCAAAGGTTCGGCATAAAATGTACATTTTTTATTGGCGTATAGTCAAAGCCTAGTAATACAAATTGCTGCTTTGTAGTTGGGTCATAAGCGGCTGTTGATGCAAGATAACTTTTTGTGTTAGCATCATTTGCAATTGAACTCAGGTCGCCCGTGGGGTCAAAATTATCAAATCGGGCAAAGAAACCCAGCACTGCATTTCCTTGGTGATTAGAAAGAATTCGTCCCCGCACAAAGAATGACATAGCCATAGCATCACTGTTTCGGTAATAGGTATTAGCATCCTTACCGGTAACTTTCACATCGCCCAAAATTGTAGTATGGAAACCTTCAAAGCCTGCAGTAAGTCTCCTCGTATTCCACGCTACAAATAACTTGGTCATATTACGGTCATGATACCATGGTCCGTTAAGGCTTGGAGCGCTGTTTGCAGCATTCTTGGGAACATATACACCCCAGTTCAGGCGTTCATAATCCTGGTATAGGTTTATAACTATTCTCTTGTCAAGAAATTTTGCATACACATTCCCATATAACCATTTGTACTGATCTGTTTCCGGTTTTGCCATTGTTCCGTTACCCGCCATAAGGTTATACCCGAAATTTCCTTTTCTGTCAAACCATCCTTGTAATGAAGCGCCCATATCATAGCATGGAGTACCGTATATATCAGATACCGTTCTTTCCACAGACCGATAACCCCACACCTCTTCCGGCGTTTGGTCATCTCGCCCTGTTTTTCCATATGCAGGTGTATTTTGTTGCCCTATAACAAGGTCAGTGCCCCGCCATAAATTTTTCCACCGCACATTAGCATACTTCACAAAAGGAGCCAGCTTATTGTTTGCTAACAGATCACCAGATGTGCTGCTAAAAGGCGCACCATAATCGTTCTCTGCCGAGAGTGTAAATTGTACCGAAAAATGCTGGCTTAGATCATAATCATAACCAAGATATATTCGCCGCCATTGAAACAAGCTGGCGTTTGCCGGAACGCCTGTATATTGGTTCGTACCACCACGATTCAGAATATCCGCATTCCCTTTATAGGCATAGTCACCAAATGCACAACCCCACAATTGCCCATGAGGCTCAAATGTTACAACACTATCTGTTTCCGCTTTTTGCGCATTAACCGAAACAGATAAAAATAGCATACTGCAAATTATAACCTGCTTCATACCCCATTTAATTTGTGTTTGGATTTGTAGTATTTGTTTGCTCATACTTATTTTTAATTTGGATATGCTTTTCTAAGCATATCGGTTAATAAAAAAATTACAATTTTATTGTTTTAGATAATTCTTTTGAAAGCTTCATTACTTTTTCTTCAAGTGTATAGAATAATTTAATGGCCTTTTCGCCTGCTGCCGTCACTGTGGCACCGCCGCCACCCTTGCCACCAAGTGTTTTTTCTACCAATGGCTTTTCCGACCTCTGGTTCATATCCTCAACCATCTGCCATGCCTGCCGGTAAGTCATTTTCATTGCTTGTTGTCGCT
>CAIRZD010000371.1 GCA_903882965.1 uncultured Bacteroidota bacterium | reverse complement strand
TAGTTCTACTTAACATAACATGATTATAGAACAAAGCAACGCAGCTTAATGACCTTGAGGCTGTCCTGTTTAGTAGGGGTGTGCACGGCTGTTGCTGGGAACGCTATTAGTCCAAGACTACGCTATGCCTGGTCAAACCTTTTTATTATCACTCAGGGGCATGGCAGGAATTCAATATAGAAATTGTTATGTTGAGCAAGAAAATGAACATGGCGGATTCAACCATTTTCTGCTTAACATGAACAATTTTTATGACGTTCAATGCTAATGGCTCTCTTGTGATAATTAGCCAAAAGCGAGTCCGAAAGATAAGAGAGAACTACTGACGTTAAATTGTGTTCGTGGAGCAAGATGGGTATTAAACCAAAACCCTCATCAATGAGTTACGTAAAAATAAAAATATGTTTGGGAGGATAAAACGAGGTGGGAATTTCGTAATTTTGGTATGTCAATTATACATAAATAACCCCCATTGTCGCCAAACAGAACGGGGGTTAAAATTCAATTCCATACCAAATGTATGGAAAATAACAATAAAAAGGTTAGTCCAAATATCGCCAACCTTCCTTTAAAAAATCATCTTCTAGCACCCCATTTGATTGGACGACTTGCCGAAGGGGGATTATCCCAAAATTTGGTTGATTTACTTCGTTCGCTATGGCAAAAGCGCCAATGATGTATTCATCCAATGTGTAAGCGTTTTGAAAATCATATATTAGCGACTGCGGTATTAAGTGAAATGAAAATGCAGAAATCAATTTAACCAATATGTCTTGCAGTAAGGGGTGTGCGGGCATCATCATTATAAATTGAATGTTATATACAATCCCTTCGGGATTAACTAATGATTTACCCTGTTTATATACTTGTGCGTCTAATTTATCTAATGCCTCTTGTTTAGTATAAGAAGTGTAATCTTCAAAATATTCCATCTGCTTTCTTTTTGATTAGACACCATAAAAGTAAGACTTAGCCCCGAACAGGGGCTATTTTATTTTCAAAGCTGTCGCACAAAGTGATGTAGCCCTTTCTGGGATTACGGAAGGCGAGTAGATGAACGGGTGCGAAAATTATTATGTTGAGTAGGTTAGCCCTGTGCGGTGGGGTTTGTGCGCCTACTTAACATAATAATTTTCTTTGCCAGCTTTGAAAATAGAGGTGCGCTAGTGTATTATGTTAAACAGAAAAGCCGGCTTGCGAAGGGCTTTTACTATATTTGCAGTTCAATAAAGGCGAACCAATGAATAGAAGGATAGTTGTAAGAATATGGCTAAAAAGCCAATGGGTAAAAAACCGGCAAAGCCCACCGGATCAAGTACAATAAAAAAGCAACCATTGGAGTGGTTGCTTCTGTTCGCACAGTTCGTACTTGTTTACATCCAGTCAAGGGGGCATTAACCCTGCATTATTAGTTGGACTAAAAGTTGATACTTAAATGTATCTTCAATCCAAGGAGAGAGTCGATGTTAGCGCATCGGCTTTCTTATTTTATACAAAGGTACGTTTAAACGAATTGATTTTCAAATTAAATATTGATTTGCGTATTTAAAGGCTTATTCATGTTTAACAAAATGAATATATTAAAGTATAATCAACTGATAATCAGGTAAAAGTATATTACTTATTCATTTGATTTGTTCTATAAATATTTTTTTGTTAACGCAAGATTTTGCCATTTAAAAGACAAATATACTAAAAATCTGCTTAATCAAAAAATAATTATAGCCAACAAGCTACTGGTGATGAGGGATAATCACAGGGAACTGCTGTTGAAGTTGGAGTGCGATGAAGCTAAATCAGGGTACTGAAGCTAGTACGCCTACACGGGAACTAACGATAGTAGAACCGAACCATCAACGGAGCGTCGCAACGAAGTTAAATCCTTAACTTTACCCCTGCTACCAAAATAAAAATCGATGACAGAATCAGTACTAAACGATGTTCTACTACTAAAGAACACAAACATAGATAAGCTAACAGAGTACCTACACTGCATCAACTTATTAACCTTTGATGATGTAATAGATAAATTCGGGAAAGAGGCCTTCCATATAATCCTGTACATAGTAACAGCCTACTCGGAAGACAGTCCGTTATTAATCCTGAGACAAGACAGCAAAACCGAGCAGGAAGGTATATGCGAGTACTTAAACATCCCTGAATTCAAGCGTAAAGACCTTATGGAACTAAAGGATAACTACGTAAGACAAGCGGTAACAGAATATGTTACCCGATTTGCCGGTGAAGTATTTCGCTCATTAATGTTCATGAAAATTCAGCTCAGGGACTACCAACTAGCGATCACCAACAAAAGATACTACACCACCAAGGAGCCAAAAGACGGCAGTGGAGAAATACAAGAAGAGAAGATAGAATTCCTATTCGACTGGAAGGAGCAAGGAAAGGCACAGCAGCAGTGCAATATCCTGGCAAAACAAATAGAGCTAACAGAAAAGCAGATCAGGGAACAAGTAAAGCGCATGGATGGAATAGAAGAGTTAAAAACACACGTAAGGTCGGCAAAGGAATTAGGGACTATGCGCGCCGACAGAAAAGGAAATATAGAAAAATTCATAAAATAAAAAAAGTTACAAAATAGTTTGGGGAATACCCCCCCCCTATACTATATTTACATTCAAATAAAACAGTAAAGTTTATGAAACAGTTCAGTTCATTTTGCCTGATGTTTGTTTTATTGGCGTTTCTCTTTAGCTATTGCAGCCCACCTGCATATGCGATAATGGGTCACGTCGATAAAGTAAAACAGGCGATCAACCACGCTGACAATGCTGCTTCTATCGCTCCGGCCGTAGATGTTTACGCTATCAGCGGGGAGTGTATTGTATCACCAGTGGATGCAGCTACGCATGACGTAGCAATCCCATCAAAAAGCGTTACCGTAGAACGCAAAGCAATAGCTACGGTTGTGGTGTCTGGCCGATTATATCAACGGTTGGCTGCTACAAATTTTAAATCCACTATACTTAGATCGAGTACATTTCGCAATCGCATAGTCCACATTGATCCCGGTCTGCGAGGGTGTTAAAAACAGAAACAATATTTTAAAACTACCCCACGAATCCGTGGGGTAGTTTGTTTTAGGGAACTGACGATAGAAGAGCCGAACGATCAACGGAGCGTCGCAACGAAGTTTATTTCTTAACTTTGAGCTAAGTACATAACTTTTAATTATGGATTATCAAGAAGGCCAGACTATAGAAATAAACGTTGGGGAACATCTTTACACCACCCCACCTATCCCCCCAAAGAAACAAATACTCTTCCACGACAAAAAGAAAGCAGACCAATACTGGCTACGTCAAACCGACCTGCCAAAAATATTCTATGACTGGCATGACGAATCCACCCCGGCAGGAAACGGAGTAGAGCTCGACGCAAAAAAAACAATTTACGCAGACAACGGACAATTAATAGCCCTATCCAAAGAAGACACATCTCTACTCTTCGATACCATGGAGGAAAATGGCAAAGAAGGACTACAGGAGCGTGAACTAAAAAGAAGATCCCAAGGTGTATGGTTCTACAACAATGGGGAACCAACTTACCTGACCGGCAACCACTACGCTATCCTCCAACACCTGGTAATGCTCGGCTGTGACAACAGCGTAGAACCCGACAGCAGATACGGTCAGTACTACCAGTTTCAAAGGGATATGGCCTACTACTTTGAGATATGCAAAACAGTAAGCTATGCAAGAGGCGGGCTACTGATCAAGCCCAAGAAAACAGGCATGACACAGTTCTTTTCCCTTATCTGCCTCAACGAAGCGATGACCAAGCGGGAGAAGAACATCCGCATGATGTCGATCACGGAAACCCTGTGCCGGGAATCGAACTTTGGTTTCATAAAATACGCCATACAGAAAGTCCCAAATATTCTCATGCCCAGCCGGAGCAAGCAGAACGAAGGGGAGGTAATATTCGGCCCACCCAATGCATCCAGAAACCCCCTAAAGAAAGGCAGAAAAACGGAACTCGGATATCTGCAAAATTGGCTGTGCACCGTCCCTACGACCAGAACCGCGTTCGATACCTTTACAAATTATATCGCCCTCATAGATGAGTGGCCTAAGATCAAAGAAAATACATACGTCGCCGAACTATTTCAGGCAACACTTCCTACGGTTATAGAAGGATTTAAAAGAAAAGGCACAATATTCGCATTATCATACGTGCCTGAAGTTACAGATCGTTCCTTCTACGAGGCGAGGCAGCTATTTAAAGACAGCAAGTTAAAGACCCGGAAGCGCGATGAAAATGGAGAACCATATGGAGATACCGCAAGTAAATTACTGTGTCATACATTGCTCGTGCAAGACGGACTTTTCAACTGCTGCGACAAATATGGTAAACCCATAGAGCAGAAAATATGGAGCGAGATACGCAGGGAAATAGAAGATGTAAAGAATGACCCAATAAAACTACAGGCTGTAAAGCGCGTATATCCAGCAACACCGGATGACCCATGGATGGAAGGCAATATGTCCGACACTCTGTTCGATAACTACCGCCTGAGCCAGAAAGCCCAGGAGATGGAAGAACTGCAGTCCATGAGCGCATTCCCCTACAAAGATTTTAACCTTGAATTCGAGAAGAGGCCCATCAAAGACCCAAAGACCGAAGAGTATAAATTTGAAGGGCGCATAAAAATAAAATTCGTCACTGAAGATGAGAAAATGGGAGGTGCAGAGCACGGCAGGTTCAAGTGGTACAGGCCGGAATGGACCCCTGACTGGTTCTTGAACAAATACCTGAACCTGACACAAAAAGGAGAAGATGGGCTACTAAAACCAAATCCAGATGCACCATTCTTTATATCCATTGACCCTACTAAATGGAGGCTAACCAAAAACACAGGCAAAGCATCCTTAAACGCTATACATGTATTTGTATTACCGAGTGCAGAAGTCAATGCAGCCATAGGGCAGAACGTCACAAACAGGCGCCTGATGATCAGCTACTTATTCAGGCACAACGATCCGGCAGAAACCATGAATGATATCATAAAGGTCATCCTGTTATTTGGGTGTATGGTGCAGATAGAATCCAACGTGTCTACATGGGTGACCAGGTTAATACAGATGGGGCTTGGAAACTTCGTGCTCATGATGAATAAGGACGGAGCATTGGAGCCCTACAACAAGTTCAAGGAGATCGGCAAAGAGCAAAGCTACTTCACCTCCCAAAAAGCAACCATTGACCAGTATGTAGATGCCGGGCAAGAATTCCTCGGAGAACCCATGGCGCCTGGAGATATAGACAACGTAAAATACCTTGAAGACATAGATGTACTGCAGCAGCTAATGATGATCAAGAAGGAAAACACCACAGAGTACGATGCTGCAGTAGCCTTCCTTGAAGGGCTTATGGGTATAGAAGCATGGTTGGGCTGGAAGAGGGCGAATGAAAAGAAGCAGCCGGGGGTAAATGCGCAATATAGAGATACGGTGTTGTATCTCATGCGTTGACGATAGTAGAACCGAACCACCAACGGAGCGTCGCAACGAAGTTTATTTCTTAACTTTGTGCCGGCTACCAAAAAATAAAAAATGGACCAACAAGAAGCTATAGAACACGGATATACACCATCCCCTATAAATCACAAGTACACTATATCAAAGACCTTTAACTTTGATCATATCATATCTATATTTCGAAAAAAGAAACAAGAATTAATACCAGAAGAAGATTTAAAACCCGATGTAGCCAGCGGGACTCTCTCCGATAAAGCATAGTTGCGACGCTCCGTTCAACCACCACACCCTGATTAACATGGCGTTAAGTAAATAATTGATTGTCTCAACAGTTATACAATATATCTTTGTAAGACACAACAACAAATGCAAGGGCGCCCACCTACACTAACCAAACCAGAAGAAGCCATACACTACGCCATAGGTATATACTACCAAGAGTGCAGTAAAAAACCCGAAGTAAGATTTGATGACAAAGATCACATGAACCTAATAGAAGAAGTTAATAAAAGATACCTATTAGAGTTAAAGCGTAATAAGGAGTTTGACTACGAGAAATACGAGGGGCGCTTTATGGAGTGCATGGATTTTCTAACACAGATTATCGGTAAAAGAAAAGGAAAATAAAAAACAACCCCATGATAAAATCCATCCGTATAGCTTATGCAATAGGGTTCTCCAGTGCTCTTAATTATGGAGCATACAGTGCTTATCGTGAAGCTGCCAAATACAACTTTGGAGAAGAATTAAGAAAGAGTAACAGGATGGTAAGGGCATTTAATATAGGGTTTGCAGAAGGAAGTAAACTATCCATGTTGGTAAGGAGGGAGAATGAAGAACCGGTTTATAACTTTTTGGAGCCGGAGCATCAGCTACTATTTAGCTGAC
>CAIRZD010000370.1 GCA_903882965.1 uncultured Bacteroidota bacterium | reverse complement strand
GGGGTTACAACTTATTTATGGCACCCGGCACTTTATATGAATGATCCGGGTTCTTCCGCTCCATGGGTACATCCGCTTACCTCACAATCCTATTGGGCAATAGCAACCAGCCAGTATGGGTGCCTTGATACAATATCAGCCGATATTGTAGTGCAGCCGGCTGCGGTATTATTCCTCAGCGATTCCGTTACACTATACCCCGGCCAGTCTTACCAGATGAATCCACAAACTAACTGTGTAACTTTTGTGTGGCTTCCGCCTGCCGGCCTTAGTGGCGCATTTATATCAGATCCAATTGCCACACCTGATGTCAGTACTAAGTATATTGTGTATGGTACTACTGAATGGGGCTGCATGGCCGAAGACTCGATAAGTATTTATGTTGATCCGGAAACATTGCTGTCATTGCCCAATGCATTTACCCCGGGTAACGGTTCTAATAATCTCTTTAAAATACTAAAAAACGGTATCGCAACATTAAATTATTTCCGGATCTACAACCGCTGGGGCAACCTGGTGTATGAAAGTAATGATATAGATGCCGGATGGGATGGTACTTACAATGGTCAGCCGCAGGCTTTTGATGTATATGTTTATGAAGTAGAAGCTGTAACAAGTACCGGCAAGATCTTTCATAAAACAGGTAATGTGACATTGATAAGATAATAATGATCCTCATTCAGATAAGTAAAATACATGTACTTTGTCCAGAGGTGTAGGAATTGTGAAATTCTATATCCGAATATTTGGGATGGAGTATCAACTAATAATTCAATCTGTTAATTCAATAATCCCCAACCTTTAGAAGCGCTGAACTGTCTTTAAGGTATATACTTATTGATAGGTAATAGATAGCTATTGGATCAGGAATTTATACATCACGTTACTTATTAATAAAATGATATATAATAAAGCTTGGGGCTTTGCGCGTTATTTTTTAATTTACGGATAATTACAAATAAAGACAATTTAAAAAAGAGTAATAAAGCATTGCTGTAACCTAGTCGTATGAATAAAATATTCCCTATTATACTTCTTATTTGTATAATTACTAAAAGTAATGCGCAGACTTTTTCTACACCTGTAGGAATTGCTACTTCAGTTGGAGCCGGTGTGTACAATATTACCCCTGCATCCGTTTGTGGTTCACCTTATCATTGTGGTGCCATATGGTGTACTACAACAGTTGATTTTACCAACAGTTTTACATTGACATTCAAGGCAAGTTTTGATCATGCTGTAGGCATTGGAGCTGATGGGATAGACGTTGCTTTTGGACAAAATATTACTCCAACATCTATAAATGGTGCAGACGCGTATTTAGGATATTATAACCCTGAAGGTGGGCCAATAAACCCTGATTTTAACGCTTCTTTCGGTGTAGAATTTGATATTTTTGATAACAGTTACATTCCTTATTTTGATGATATTCCCGGTGTAGACCATATCGCCATTTGTGCAAATGGTATACCCACTACACCCATCGCCGGGCCAGTGGCTATTTCTCCCTATGTGACTAGTGTAAAAGATGGTTTGTATCATAACATTAAAATCACATGGTGCCCTTTAACAGAAACATTAAATGTGTATTATGATGATTCATTAAGGCTATCCAGTATTTATAATTATGCAGCTACTTTTACAACGCCTTCAACTGTTCATTGGGGTATTACCGGGGGCACTGGACTATACTGTTCCAATCAATTAGTGGAGAATATAGATTTAACTACCGGCACATGTGCTGTGGTTTCTGCATCCTGCGATTCATTGAGTATGCCGGATTCGCTGCATATTTGTAGGGGAGACACAGTTACAATGCCGGCAACACTAATAGGAACCGATTCCATATTAAGCTATACATGGACCCCTGCAACCGGTTTATCAAGCACAACGATATTAAACCCTGTCCTTACAGCTACAACTTCAGGATGGTATTACCTTACAGTGCAATCATTACTTCCTTCAAATCTTGTTGTAAACGGAGACTTTAGTGCAGGTAATACAGGTTTCACAAGTAGTTATACATATGTTTCTTCCGGAGCAGGCGAACTTGTTCCAGAAAGCGTATATGCAATTGTTACAGATCCCTACCCGGCCCACCCGGCAGCATTTTCGTTTGGCGACCATACTACCGGCTCAGGCAATATGATGGCAATAAACGGGGCATCAACACCCATTAGTGTATGGTGCGAAACAATTCCTGTAACACCTAATACCAACTACAACTTTTCTGCGTGGGTTGCCAACTGGTCCAATGCGGATGTTGGTACCGGGGTGCCGGTACTTCAATTCCAGATAAACGGTACACTTATTGGTACTGCTGATGCAATTACTGCGGCTGATGGAGTATGGACTAATTTTTTCGCAACGTGGAACAGTGGTATAAATACAGTTGCCAGCATTTGTATTTATGACGAGACCACTGCCGCAGATGGCAATGATTTTGCGCTTGACGATATTTCCTTCACACAGATCTGTGTTGCTAAAGATAGTGTATACGTAAAGGTTAATATACCGGATACGACATATACACATACTGATACCACTGTATGCAGTAATGTGCCGGTCACATTAACAGCTCCATGGGGCTACATCTCTTATTTATGGAACACCGGCAGCACTGCTACTACAATTGTAGGTGCATCTCCCGGTCAATACTGGGTATATGATAGCAGTGTATGTGCTATATTAGTTGATACATTTCATATCGTTGCCCAAGTGCCTGATACAACCTATACACACACAGATACTTCTGTGTGTGCTAATATTCCATCCGTTACATTAATAGCTCCGGCAGGCTATCTTACCTACTTGTGGAATACCGGCAGTACCGCTTCCACTATTGCAGTTAATACTACGGGAACATATTGGGTATATGACAGTAGCTTCTGTGCCATACTAATCGATACTTTTAACGTTGTCTTCAAAGCATTACCCGTTGTGTCATTAGGTAATGATACGTCATTCTGCAAGGGCGATTCTGTAATACTTACATCTGTACAACCTGCCGGTAATACTTATTTGTGGAATACCGGTAGCACCGGTGATAGTATTCATGTAAGTGTTAGCGGCACATACTGGCTCATTGTTACCGGCAATGGCTGCAATGCTACTGATAGCATTCACATACTCGTATCTCCGATACCTTTAGTAAACCTTGGGCCTGATACTTCTGAATGTTCCGGTAAGCCTG
Source organism: uncultured Bacteroidota bacterium (assembly GCA_903882965.1). Classification (GTDB taxonomy): domain Bacteria; phylum Bacteroidota; class Bacteroidia; order Chitinophagales; family Chitinophagaceae; genus Nemorincola. The sequence continues at coordinate 863 of CAIRZD010000370.1, read as the reverse complement.
TTGTTTTACAGTCCTTATATACTTATACCGGTGCTACCTATTTATGGAGTAACGGTACAACAGGTGCTACTACAACGGCTACTGCCACAGGTACCTATTGGTTGCAGGTAACAGTTGGCGGCTGCCCCGGGGCAGATACAATAAATGTGTCTATTTTGTACGATACTTTCACTTTGTATACACCCAATACTACTATATGCAAAGGTGCTTCAGTACAGGTTTTAGTGACAGGTAATCCTGTTCAAACATACCAATGGACACCCACTGCCGGCATTCCTGTGTCTGATATAGGCAGCCCTATTATAACTCCAGATACTTCAGCTACTTATACTATTACTGTTTATTATCCCGGTTGTCCCAACATTCTCGATTCTGTTCGTATAAATGTACAACGTGTTCCGATCGTATACTTAGGAGGTAACCGATCCGTATGCCAGTATGATACGATACACATCACTCCTTCTGTTACCCCACAATGGTATACCGGGTATATATATAGCTGGTCGCCGGCAATCTCATTAGATAACACAACTACATCTAGTGTAGTATTTACTGCCGGTGATAGTACAAAGATCATATTAAAGGTAACCACTTCTGCTGGTTGCACAGGCGTTGATTCAGCAGAAATAATTGTACATTCTGATAGTTTTGTTCATTTTGATACAAGCTTGTACCTGTGTCCCGGGGATTCTGTACAGTTGAAGCCAATATCTACCGGTGGTGGGGTTACAACTTATTTATGGCACCCGGCACTTTATATGAATGATCCGGGTTCTTCCGCTCCATGGGTACATCCGCTTACCTCACAATCCTATTGGGCAATAGCAACCAGCCAGTATGGGTGCCTTGATACAATATCAGCC